>JAEURL010000289.1 GCA_016789165.1 Anaerolineales bacterium
GGCCCAGGCTCATCCGCAAGCCGCGGCGGATAGCCGACTGGTCATCGACCAGCAAAATACGAATGGTCATTACGGGCATAACATAAACGGGGTTCGCTAACATAGCTTGCGTCCTAAGTCGGAGGCCGGCCTCGGTCTTTAGTCGGAGGTCGACGCTTCGGCGCCGACCAGCAGAGCGAGGAGCAGGGCCAACAGGCCAACCGGCAGCCCGAAGAGCGCCATTGCCAGCGGACGCCCGGCGTGGTAAGCAACCAACGCCTGCGCGCGGGCCAGGGAACGCAAGTAGCGGGAAAAACGAACCGGAAGCGCCGAATACATGCCGTCATAATCGTTCATCCCGCCGTGATTCACATCCGTCCCGGCGCTGACCGGCCTTCCGTCTTTCGGGGGACGGATTCTGTCGGCGCAAAGCAGGGCGATGCTATAATCGGACTTGACCCGCATGATTATCAAAATCCTGCTTGCCGACGACCACAGCGTGGTGCGTCAAGGCCTGCGAATGTTCCTGACCCTGGACCCAGAGTTGCAGGTGCTGGGTGAGGCCGCTAACGGCGCCGAAGCCGTGGCGCTGGCCGAGACGCTTAAGCCCGACGTCGTGCTGATGGACCTGCTCATGCCCGTGATGAGCGGCCTGGACGCGACGGCCGCTATCCGCGCGCGGGCCGACGCGCCGCAGGTGATCATCCTGACGAGCGTGATGGAGGACGCCGCGGTGACGGCCGTCTTCCGGGCCGGCGCGGTCGGCTATCTGCTCAAGAGCACCGAGGCGGACGAGCTGCGGCGGGCCATCAAAGAAGCCGCCGCCGGCCATCCGCAGTTCTCGCCGCAGGTGGCGGCGCGCCTGTTGATGGAGGCCCAGCAGACCGCCGGCCAGGACGCTTTCACCGACCAGGAGGCCGAAGTCCTGCGCCTGGCCGCGCAGGGCCTCTCGCATGGCGAAATCGCGGGCCGGCTGCTGGTGCCAGAGCCGGCCGTGCACGGCGCCATCGGCGGCATTCTGGACAAGCTGCGGCTGGCCGATCAGGCCCAGGCCGCCCTGCTCGAATTCTCCAACCAATTGCTCAGCCGGCCGGACTCGCCGGCGCTGATGACGACACTGGTGCAGGAGACCCAGCGCCTGCTGGCCACCGACGCCTGCGCGGTGCTGCTCTTGAGCGTGGACCGCCAAAGCCTGGTCTTCCGCGCCGCCAGCGGCTGGCGCCAGGACCCGGTGGCCTCCGGCCGGCGGCTGGCCCTGCACTGGGAGAGCGCCGTGGGCGCCGGCCAGGTGATGCGCACCGGCCAGGCCTGGCAGACCGCCGACCTGGCCACGGTGGTGGCGGACAGCGCGCGCGAGGCCGCCGCCGACGCGGCCGCCGCCTGGCTGGACGAGGGCTTCCGCGGGCACGCCTTGATCCCGCTGGTGGCCGAGGGGCGCGTGGTGGGGGTGCTGGCCCTCAACAGCCGGCGCCCGCGCCGGCTGAGCGACGAGGAGATCCGCTTCCTGCGGCTGCTCGCCAACCAGGCGGCGCTGGTGCTGGTGCAGGCCCGCCTGCTGGAGGCCGAACGCGTCCAGCACGGCCTGGAGGAGGACCTGGCGGTGGCGCGCCAGATCCAGCTCAGCCTGCTGCCCGAGCACAGCCCGCAGATGAGCGGCTGGGAATTTGCGGCCGCCTACCGGGCGGCCCAGCAGGTGGGCGGCGACCTGTATGACTTCGTGGAATTGCCGGGCACGCCGCCGCGTCTGGGGCTGCTGATCGCCGATGTCTCCGGCAAAGGCGCGGCCGCGGCGCTGTTCATGGCGCACACGCGGGCCGTGGTCCGCGCGGCGGCCCTGACCGAAAAGGGGCCGGCCGCCGCCCTGGAGCTGGCCAACGCGCAGATTCTCAAGGACAACCAGACCAGCCACTTCGTCAGCGCTTTCTACGGCGTGCTGGACACGGCCAGCGGCCGGCTGACCTTCGCCAACGGCGGCCACAACCGGCCGCTGTGGTGGCGCGCCGCGGCCGGCGACTTCACCGAGTTGAACAGCCAGGGCATCGTGCTCGGCCTGCTGCCGGCCGTGGAGCTGGAAGAGCTGGAAAAATCCCTGGCGCCGGGCGATCTGGTGGTGCTCTACACCGACGGCATCACCGAGGCCATCAACCCGGCCGAGGAGCTGTTCGGCGAGGCGCGCCTGCGCGGCGCCATCGCCGCCGTGGAACCTAAGACGCCGCAGCGGGTGGTGGACGCCATCCTGGAGGCCGTGCAGGCGTTCAGCAGCGGCGCCCCGCAGGCCGACGACTTCACGCTGGTGGCTGTCCGCCGGCTGGCGGACGGTGGATAACGGTTTATTCGTTTAGCTCAACGAGGTGCACACATGCCGATCCGGGTCATGCTTGTCGACGATCACACCGTGGTGCGCCAGGGCCTGCGCATGTTCCTGGCGCTCGAACCCGACCTGGAAGTGGTGGGCGAGGCCGAAAACGGCGCCGAGGCTGTGCGCATGGCCAAGGACCTGCGGCCGGACGTGATCCTGATGGACCTGCTGATGCCGGTGATGGATGGCATCACGGCCATCGGCGTCCTGCGCCGCGAACAGCCGGACACGGAAGTGATCGCGCTGACCAGCGTGCTGGAAGACGAGAAGGTGGTCGGCGCGGTGCGGGCCGGCGCCATCGGCTACCTGCTCAAGGACACCCAGGCCGACGAGCTGTGCCGGGCCATCAAAGCCGCGGCGGCCGGCCAGGTGCAGCTCTCGCCGCAAGCCGCCGCGCGGCTGATGCGCGAGGTGAAGGCGCCGGAAAGCCCGGAGACGCTCACCGAGCGCGAGACCGAAGTGCTGCGGCTGCTGGCCAAGGGCCAATCCAACAAGGAGATCGCCCAGGGGCTGGTGATCGGCGAGAAGACGGTCAAGACGCACGTCAGCAACATCCTGGCCAAGCTGGGCGTGCCCAGCCGCACCCAGGCGGCCCTGTACGCGGTGCGCATTGGGCTGGTCTCCGCGGACACCGCCGGCCAGCATGGCTAAACTCGCCCGCGCGCTGATCGGGCTGGGGCTGGCGCTCAGCCTGGCGGCCTGTCAGGCGTTGGGGGCCACGCCGCCGGCCGAACCGGTGACTCTCCGCTTCACCTACTGGGGCTCGCCGGTGGAGAAGGAGGCCATCGAACGCATGGTGCGCGCCTTCGAGGCCGCCAACCCGGATATCCGGGTGGACGCCCGGCACTATCCGAATGCCGAGTACCTGGCGCAGGTCTCGGCCATGCTGGCCAGCGGCGACCCGCCTGACGTGGGCTACCTGTTTGAAACCCACGCCGCCGAGTGGGCCAGCCAGGGCAAGGTGCTGGACCTGACCGACGTCTTCCACTCCGACCCGGACCTGGCCGCCCGCCTGCCGGAGACGTACTACTACTTCGCGCCGGGGCGCACGCTCGGCACCAGCACGGCCAGCGAGATCGTCCTGCTGTTCTACAACCGCGCCGTCTTTGACCGGGCCGGCCTGCCCTACCCGCCGGCGCGCGCCGAGGAGGCCTGGACCTGGGACGAGTTCGTGGCGGTGGCCCGCCAACTGACCGTGGACGTGAACGGCCGCCACCCCGGCGAACCGGGCTTCGACCCGGACCAGGTGCAGACCTACGGCGTCTCCTTCGACAAAGACTTCTGGTACGGCTACTTCCCCTTCATCTACAGCAACGGCGGCGCGGTGGTGGACGAGGCCGGGCGGCAGCTGCTGCTGGACTCGCCCGCGGCGGTGGAGGCCGTCCAACGGCTGGCCGACCTGATGTGGGTGGACGGCGTGATGCCGACGCCCGAACGCCAGAGCCACCTGCCGGCCAGCGACGCCCTGCTGCAGACCGGCCAGCTGGCCATGGACATCCGCGGCCAGTGGAAGCTCCTGGATTACGCCAGCCTGCAGGGCCTGGACCTGGGCGTGGCCGTCCTGCCCAAATTCAAGGAGCCGCGCACCGTCATCCTGGGCAGCCCCACCGTCATCTTCGCCGGCACCCGCGACCGCGCCGCCGCGCTGAAGTTCTACAAGTTCCACAACGACCCGCGCGCCGTGGACCTGTACGCGCGCGGCCTGTGGATGCCCCTGCAGCGCGACTACTACACCAACCCGGACCTGATCGCGGCCTGGCTGAACAACCCGGCCCACCCGGCCGAGGCCCGCACCGCGCTGGTGGACTATGCGCTGTGCTGCGTGGTGCGCTCGCCGCACTACGACGTGAAGAATTTCGGCCGCATCACCACCGAAATCATCCAGCCGGCCCTGGACCGCGTCTGGGCCGGCCAGGCCGCGCCGGCCGCGGCGCTGGCCGAGGCCGTGCAGGCCGCGGCCCCGCTGCTGGCCGGGCGCTGGGATCGGTGATCAACCGGCGGACGGTATGCTGACGTCCAGCCTGCGCTTCCGGCTCCTCATTCTGGTCCTGCTGGCGGTGGCGCCGGCCGGCGCCTTCATGGCCTACAGCGCCACGCAAGACCGCGCCGCCGCGACCGCCGCGGCGGAACGCGAGGCCCTGCGCGTGGTGCGCCAGGCCGCGCGCGATCAGGCCGCGCTGATTGAGCAGGCCCGCCAGGCCCTGGTCTACCTATCCCAGAGCCCGGCCCTGCGGGCCGGCGCCTTCCCCGCCTGCAGCACCATCTACAGCGATCTGCGCGCCCAGTATCTGCAAGCCTTCCCGCGCTACGCCAACCTGGGGCTCATCGCCCCGGACGGCGCGGTGACCTGCAGCGTGGAGCCGGTCAGCGGGCCCATCAACGTGGCCGACCGGCCCTATTTCCAGCACGCGCTACGCACGCTGGAGTTCACCATCGGCGAGGCCGTCATCGACCCGGCCCGCGGCCAGGCCTTTATCAACTTCGTCTACCCCGTGCTGGATTTCAGCGGCCAGGTCCGGCTGATGCTGTTCGCCACCCTCAACCTGAGCTGGCTGAACGATCTGGCCGCCGCCGCCGATCTGCCGGCCGGCTCCACCTTGAGCGTCCTCGACTCGGCCGGCATCATCCTGGCCCGCTTCCCGGAGCCGGAGCGCTGGGTGGGCCAGACCTTTGACATCGGCGTCCTGCCGCCCGATCTCACGGTGGGCCGGAGCGAGGGCACGCTGGAGCTGACCGGCGCCGACGGTGTCCGGCGCTTGTTCGCCTACGCCCCGCTCCATCCGCAGTCCACGGGCGCCAACGCCTTGAGCGTCAACGTGGGCATCCCCACCGAGGTGGTTTTCGCCCAGGCCAACCGCAGCCTGCTCAACAGCCTGCTGCTGCTCGGCCTGCTGGCCGGCGCGGTGCTGGCCGGCACCTGGCTGGGCGGCGAGTTCCTGGTGATCCGGCCGGTGGAGCGGCTGCTGCGCGCCACCCAGCGCCTGGCCGCCGGCGACCTGAAGGCCCGCGCCGGCCCCGCGGCGCGCGGCCAGGCCGGTGAGCTGGCCCAGCTGGCGCAGGCCTTCGACCAGATGGCCGACGCTCTGGAACAGCGCGACGCCGTGCTGCTGGCCCGCGCCCACCAGCTCCAGGAGAGCGAGGAGCGCTACCGCACCCTGGCCCACAATTTCCCCAACGGCGCCGTGCTGCTCTTCGACGCCGACTTGCGCTACACCCTGGCCGACGGCGCCGGCCTGGCCGAGGTCGGCCTCTCGCCCGAGGCCCTGGAAGGCCGGACGATCCAGGAGGTCTTCCCGCCCGAGGTGTGCGCGCTGCTGGAGCCGCCTTTCCGCGCCGCCCTGGCCGGCGAGGCCTCCGCCTTCGAAGTGCCGTTCGCGGACCGGCTCTACCTGGTGCATACCGTGCCGGTGCGCGACGCCGCCGGCGCCGTGACCGCCGGCCTGGTGACCACCCAGGACATCACGGCCCGCCAGCAGGCCGAGGCCGAACGCCGCGAGCGCGAGGCCCAGTACCGCAGCATCTTCGAGTCGGTCAGCGACGGGCTGTTCATCGTCAACCCGGCCGGCGAGATTGTGGAGCTCAACCCGGCCGCCGCCCGGAATGCCAGCGACGGGCCGGCCCTGTTCATGCCGCCGGAATACCATGAGCTCTTCGTGCCCGAGCACCGCGCCGTGGCCGACGACCTGCTGCGCTCGGTGAGCGAGGGCGTGGAGTTCCGCAGCCTGGCCCTGATGCCGCGCCGCGTCGGCCCGCCGCTGCTGGCCGAGGTGCTGGGCGCGCCCATCCTGTACGGCGGCCGGCCGCACGCCCTGGTGGTGATCCGCGACGTCTCGGAGGTGGTCCAGGCTCAGCAGCTGCTCGAACAGCGCGTGGACGAGCGCACCCGCCAGCTCACCTCGCTGCTGCAGGTGGCGCGCAACGTCTCCTCCACCTTGGAGCTGGAGCCCCTGCTCAGCCTGATCCTGGACGAGCTCCAGCAGGTGGTGGATTACCGGCTGGCGAGCCTGTACGTGCTGGCCGAGGACGAGGCCACGCTGGTGCTGCTCCAAGAGCGCGGCGGCCGGGATCAGGTGGGCGAGCGCGCCAACCTGCGCGACTATCCCGAGACGCGCGAGATGCTGCGGCGCGGTGAGCCGTTGCTGGTGGCGGACGTCAGCGCCGACACGCCGGCGGCCGTCCAGTGGCGGGCGGCGGTGGCCGCCCATCCCCAGCCCGGGAAGTTCGCGGACATCGCCTCCTGGCTGGGCCTGCCGCTGCGCGCCCGCGAACGCAGCCTGGGCGTGCTCAACCTGGCCCACGATCAGCCCAACTACTACACGCCAGAACGCACGCGGCTGGCCCTGGCCCTGGCCGATCAGGCGGCGGTGGCCATCGAGAACGCCCGGCTGTACGAGCGCGGCCGCGACCTGGCGGCCCTGGAGGAACGCCAGAAGCTGGCCCGCGAGCTGCACGACTCCGTCTCGCAGGCCCTGTACGGCATCGCCCTGGGCGCCCGCACCGCCCGCACCCTGCTGGACCGCGGAGCCAGCAGCGCCGAGGCCCTGGCCGACCCGCTGGATTACGTGCTGTCGCTGGCCGAGGCCGGCCTGGCCGAGATGCGCGCCCTGATCTTCGAGCTGCGGCCCGAATCGCTCAAGACCGAAGGCCTGGTGGCCGCCCTCACCAAGCAGACTGACTCGCTGCGTATCCGCCATCGCCTGGAGGTGCGGACGGCGTTCGGGCCGGAGCCCGCCCTGCCGTTGGAGGCCAAGGAGGCCCTCTACCGGGTGGCGCAGGAGGCCATGCACAACATCGGCAAGCACGCCCGCGCGGCGCGCGTGGATGTGCGCCTGGAGAGCGCCGGCGACTGCGCCATCCTGCGGGTGAACGATGACGGCGTGGGCTTCAACCCGGAGGCCGATTTCCCGGGCCACCTGGGCCTGCGCTCGATGCGCGAGCGCGCTGAGCGGCTGGGCGGCCGCTTGAGCCTGGACAGCGCGCCCGGCCAGGGCACCCGCCTGACCATCCAGATCCCAATCGCCCCCCTGCCCACCGATGCACGGCCGGCCCCGGACCCGACCGAGGCCCGGCCGCCTGCGGAGACCCTCTGATGCCGACTTCTCCTCGCCTTCCGCGCCGGCTCTCCCGCCGCGGCTTCCTGAGCGCCACGGCCGGCCTGACGGCCGCCGGCGCCCTGGCCGCCTGCGCGCCCGCGCCGCGCGCCACCCCCACCGGCGGGCCGGTCCAGCTGGTGTACCAGGATTGGCGCACTGAGTGGTTCCCGCCCATGGCCCAGACCATGCTGGAGCAGTTCCACGCCCAGCATCCCAACATCCGCGTCTTCTACACGCCGGACCCGGAAGGCCTGCGCGACAAGATGCCGGCCGCCTTCGCCGCCGGCACCGCGCCCGACGTCTTCCAGGGCTGCTGCGATTACTTCCCGGCCTGGGCCCAGGCCGGCTACACCCTGGACCTGCGCCCGTTCGTGGCCGCCGACATCGACGCGGCCACCATCGCCGACTGGGACCGCGCGCAGTATCAGGCCTTCTTCACCCGTGACGGGCACCAGTTCGCCCTGCCCAAGTACCACGGCGCGCTGGCCCTCTACTACAACAAAGACCTGTTCGACGAGGCCGGCGTGGAGTACCCCAGCGCCGCCTGGACCTACACCGATTACGCCGCCGCCCTGCAGCGCCTGACGCTTGACCGGGACGGCGACGGCCAGATCGACCAGTGGGGCAGCATGCTCGAGCCGATCTACGACCGGCTGCAGGTGCACGTCAACGCCTGGGGCGGCCACTACTTGGACCCGGCCGATCCGACCCAGTGCCGCCTGGCCGAGCCGGAGGCCGTGCAGGCCATCGAGTGGCTGCGCGCCCGGCACTGGGACGACAAGGTCATGCCGACTTCGCTGGCGGTGCAGAAGCTGCCGCCGCGCGAAGCCTTCTACACCCAGCGGCTGGCGATGGTGGAGGACGGCTCCTGGGCGCTGAAAGACATCCTGCAGAATGCCCCGTTCCGCCTGGGCGTGGCGCCCATGCCGGCCGGGCCGGTGCGCCGCGCCACCCTGGCTACCACCGACGGCTACGGCATCTTCGCCGGCACCCAGCACCCCGAGGCGGCCTGGACGCTGCTGAAGTTCCTGATCAGCCAGGATTACGGGCGCGCCATGGCGCGCACCAACTTCCTCCAGCCGGCGCGCGCCTCGCTGGTGGACGAGTGGATCGGCTTCATCCGCGCCGAATACCCGGACAAGACCCAGGAGCTGGACCTGGCCGCCTTCGCCGACGGCCACCTGCAGGGCTACTCGGTGACGGCCGAGGTCTTCGCCAACATGACCGGGGTGCGGGCCATCACCGACGCCGCCTTCGAGGAGATCCTGACGCTCGGCCAGGTGACGGTGGCGCCGCGCCTGAGCCAGGCCTGTCAGGCCATCAGCGATATCCAGCAGCGCGGGGCCGGCCCGGCCGGGCCGCTGGCCGTCCAGGCGGGCGCTGGCGGCTGCGCGGGGGGCTGCAATTGAGCCGGCCGGCCCGGGCCGGGCGGCGTTCAGGGGAAGCCCGCCGGTGACGACACCCACCCTCCCCAGCCCGCGGCGCGGGTCGCTCCGCCGGCGCATCCTGGCCTGGACCTTCTTTCCGGCGGCCCTGATCCTGGCCGGGGTGGCCGTGGCCATGTACTTCGCCTACCAGAACATCACCGAAGAGCTGCTGGTCGACCGCGACAAAGAGCTGGCGCGCCTGCGGGCCGGCGAGCTGGCCAACAGCCTGAGCGAATACTCGCGCGGGCTGGCGGCGGTGGCCCGCGACCTCGGCCTGGCCGAGACCAGCTCGGCCGCGCAGCAGGCGGTCCTGGCCGCCGCCCGCAACCGCCTGATCTACTTTGACGGCGGCACCTTCATCCTCAACAACCTCGGGCGCGTCATCGCCGCCGAGCCGGCCCGCTCGGACATCATGGGGTTGGATTGGTCCACCCGCCCCTACTTCCGGCCCCTGATCGGCGGCACCAGCGAGGCCGTCTTCTCCGACATCGAGGCCGACGGTCCGCAGGGCGCGCGCGTCATCGCCATCGCCGTGCCGATCAGCAACCCCCGCAACGAATTCCTGGGCGCCCTGGTGGGCATGTTCCGCCTGGGCGCCGATACCATCAGCCCGTTCTACGGCACCATCCTGCGGCTGCGCCTGGAGCGCAACGGCGAGGCCTATGTCATCGACCAGCGCGGCAACCTGATCTACGCCTCCGACCCCGATTTGATCGGCACCTCCTTCAGCGGCCATGCCGTGGCGAGCCTGGCCCTCACCGGTGAGGTGGGCGCGGTGCGCACCCAGGCCCCTGACGGCCGCGAGGTACTGGCCAGCTTCGGCCCCATGCCGGGCGCCACCTGGCGCCTGGTGATTGAAGAAGACTGGGAGGCCCTGACCCGCTCCAGCACCGTCTACGGCCAATTCCTGCTGGCCCTGCTGGCGCTGGGCGTGCTCGCGCCCGTGGTGGTGGTGGCCATCGGCGTGCGGCGCATCACGGGCCCAATCGCCGAGCTGGTGGCGGCCTCGCGCCAGGTGGCCAGCGGCAACTTCGGCCGGACCGTGGCGGCGCGCACCGGCGACGAGCTGGAGGAGCTGGCCGACCAGTTCAACCGCATGTCGGCCGAGCTGCAGGCCTCCTACGCCAACTTGGAGCAGCGCGTGGCGGCGCGCACCCGCGAGCTCTCCACCCTGCTCAAGATCGCGCGCGACGTGACCTCCACCCTGGACGTGGAGCCGCTGCTGGGCGTGATCCTGGACCAACTGCGTTCGGTGATGGACTACACCGGCGCCGCCATCCTGACGGCCGAGGGCGATGGCCTGCGCTTCCTGGCCTACCGCGGCCAGCCCCTGCCGGCCGGCGCCGAGCAGGCGCGCCTGCCGCTGACCGGCGGTGTGGGCGAGCAGGTGATCATGCGCGGCCAGCCCGTCATCATCGCCGACATCCGCGCCCCGGAGGTGGCCGTGGACCAGCCGGCCGGCTCCCCGCAGCGGCTGCGCTTCATCGTCGGCTACATGCGCGCGCTGCTGGCCGTGCCGCTGACGGTGAAGGAGACGCCGCTGGGCCTGCTGGCGGTCTTTCACAGCCAGCCCGGCCACTTCACCGCCCAGCAGGGCGAGCTGGCCTTGGCCTTCGCGGCCCAGGCGGCGGTGGCCATCGAGAACGCCCGCCTGTTCAAGGACGTGCAGCGGCGCGGCGACCAGTTCCGGCTGCTGAGCGAGGTCAGCCAGCGCATCACGTCGATCCTGGACGCCGCCGAGCTGATGAAGGAGACCGTCCAGCTGATCAGCCAGACCTTCGGCTACTACCACGTGGGCATCGGGCTGGTGGTGGGGGACCGCGTGGTCTACCAGGCCGGCGCCGGGCAGCTGTGGTCCCAGCGACTGGTGCGCTTTGCGCCGGAAGGCCTGCTGGTGAACCAGGAGGGCATCACGGGCTGGGTGGCCGGCACCGGCCAGCCGCTGCTGGTGCGCGACGTGGCCCAGGAGCCGCGCTACGTCTGGATGGAGGGCAGCCAGACGCGCTCCGAGCTGACCGTGCCGATCCGGGCCAAGGACCAGGTCATCGGCGTGCTGGACGTGCAGAGCGACAAGCTGGACGG
>JAEURL010000301.1 GCA_016789165.1 Anaerolineales bacterium
GGGGCGATTTCTGGGCCGCGGAACTGCGGCGCTAGGCCGGCCAGTCACCGTTTTCCGACCCCGCTCGTCATACTGGCAAATCGGATTGCTCACAGGAGCTGGTATGACGACCTCCACCCCTCCCGCGCCTCCCACCTTGCCCGCGCGCGGCCGGCGCAGCCCGCTGGATACCGCCTATCGCGCCGCCGTGATCGTCCTGGCGGTGGTGGTGATCGGCGCCGTCTTGCTGGCCCTCGGCCAGAGCGCCATCTACAAGGTCCATGAATATGAACGCGGCCTGCACCTGCGCGGCGGCCAGTTTCTGAGCGAGGACCTGCCCGGCTGGCACGTCCAGATCCCCTACGTGGACACCGTCATCCTGGTGAAGGTCAACGAGCGTCTGGGCTACGTGGAGCGCATCACCACCGTCACGGCCGACAACCTGTCGATGGTGGTCTCGCTGCAGTACACCTACCGGGTGACGGACCCGCGCCGGTTCGCCCTGGACGTGGACGACCCGGAGCGGATCCTGTTTGAGTTCGTACAGGGCAAGCTGCGCGACGTGGCCAACACCAAGAGCATGCAGGCCATGATGAGCAACCGGGCCGAGTTCAACCAGGCCATGCTGGGTGAGCTGCGCACCAAGGAGCAGCAGTACGGGGTGGAGTTCATCACCGTGCAGCTCCAGAGCGCCGAGCCGCCGGCCAACGTGGTGCAGGCCATCGAGGACCGCATGGTGGCCACCCAGAAGCAGGAGCAGGCCGAGGCCGAGGCCGCCCAGCAGCGCGTACTGGCCGACGCCCAGTTCTACGCGGCGCAGAAGCAGGCCGACGCCGAGGCGTACCAGATCCAGCAGCGCGCCATCGCCCAGCGCGAGTCGGTGCGCCTGCTGCTGGCCGAGCTGAGCCAGCACCCCGAGATCGCGGCCGATTACCTGGATTATCTGACGGCGCAGGAGCTGAAGAACAACAGCAAGTGGATCATCGGCCAGGGCGGGGCGCCGGCCGTGGACCTGCGCCTGGACGCCGATACGGCGCAGCCCTAGCCGGCGCGGGATGACGACGATGGAGACCCCGGTCAAACGGTATCTGGAGCGCTGGATCGTGCGCGGCCTGGGCCTGGTGGTGCTGGCCGGCTACGGACTGTTCCTGGCCCTGCTGCTGACCAATGAAGACCCGCTCCCGCCGCAGGGCTGGCCGGCGGCGGCCTGCCTGGCGGTCTGCCTGCTGGGCGTGGGCCTCACCTGGCGCTGGGAGCGGCTGGGGGGCCGGCTGGTGGTGGGCGCGGCCGTGGCCCTGGGGGCGGCCATGGCCTATTCCGGCCTGATCACGGGCCTTGGGGTGTGGGCGGCCGGCCTGGGCCTGGCGTTTCCGGCCCCTTTCTGGATCGTCGGCGGGCTGGCGCTCACCCAGGCCGCCTCCCGCACCGCCCGGGAGGCGCCATGATCCGCCGCGCGCTGGGGCCGCTGCTGTGGCTGGGGCTGGCGCCGGCCCTGCTGTGCGCGGCCGGCCTGGCGCTCCGCCCCGATACCTGGGCGCCGCGGCAGGCCGCGGACCGGTCCACGCTCATGGTCTACGCCTACCGCCAGTGGCAATCCACCGGGCTGGACCTGGAACAGGGCGACCAGGTGACCTTGCGGGCGGCCGGCCAATGGCAGTATTCGCCGTACGTGGGCCTGCACGGTCCGGAGGGCGGCGGCAAACCCGTGACCGTGGACACCTACCCCATGCCCGGCCTGGACGGCGGGGTGCTGCTCGGGCGCATCGGTGACGCGGGCGAGATCTTCTACGTCGGCCGCGGGACCACGGTGGTCGCGGCCCAGGCCGGCCGGCTGTATCTGCGTATCAACGACGACCTGCTGGGCGACAACATGGGCCAGTTGAACATTACCGCGAGTGTGCTGTCGGCGCCCACCCCCGAGCCCACGCGTTGAGCGCGGCCTGAGCCGGTGACTGGTTGGCCTGGAATGAATACGAGTCCTCCCCTGCCGAGCGGAGCGTCAGCGCGCTGGTTGATAGCCGGCGCGCTGATCAGCCTGGGGCTGGTGATCGCGGCGGCCTGGCAATACAGCTACAGCTGGCTCTTGGCCGCGGCTGCGGCCCTCGGCGGCCTGGCCTTGCTCGCGGTGGCCGGCGTCGTCGGGCGCTTGGAGCGGCGCTATCGTGCAGGCTGGCCGGCGCCGACGGAACGCGCCATTCGGGTCGGGCTGGCGCTGGGCGGCCTGTGGGTGATCGAGATCGGCGTCAACAATATCCTGGCGCCGCCCCTGCCAGGGCGGGATATCTTCGACGACGTGATCTGGGCCGCCATCGCTCTGGGGATCCTGATCCTGGCGGCCTGGTCCGCCCAGCAGGCCGGCCGTTTCACCGCCGGCTTGGCGGCGGGCGTGTGGAGTGGGCTGGCCAGCGGCCTGGCCGCCTGTGCGACGGCGCTGGCCATGATTGTGTTCGGCATGGGTTTCGTCGCCCGGGATCCGCTGAATGTGGTGGAGTGGGCTGAGCGCGGCGCCGCCAGCGGCGCGCCCTCCCTAGCGGCCTACCTGGCCGGGGAGATGCTGGCCGGCGCCTTCCTGCACTTGCTCATCTTAGGTCTGGCGATGGGCGCGGTGCTGGGCGTGGTCGGTGGAGGGCTCGGCTGGATCTGGCGCGGGCTCGTCCGCCCCCGGCCGCCGGCTGGGTGAGGCGGGCCGGCAATTGTCGCGGCCATACACCCATGCTACAGTTAGCGCGTGGCCGCCCTTCCCCCTGAAGAACTCGACGTGCCCGGCCTGGTGCAGGCCGGCATCACGGCCTACCGCGCCGGCGACCGCCGCCGCGCGCGCCAGCTCCTGACGGCCGCCACCCAGCGCGACCCGCGCCACGAGCTGGCCTGGCTGTGGCTGAGCGCCGCGCACGACGACGCGGCCTTCAAGCGCATCTGCCTGGAAAAGGTCCTGGCCCTCAACCCCCAGAATCCCAATGCCCGCCGCGGCCTGCAGCTGCTGGACGGCGGCGCGCCGCGGCCGGTCTCGGTCTTCTCCACCCCGGAGGCGCCGCTGCCCGGCCCGGCCGGGCCGGCCGCACCCGTCGCCCGGCCGCCGGCCGCCACCATGCGGGGCCGGCCCGCGCCGGTGCTGACCCCCAGCTGCCCCTGGTGCCAGGCCGAGTTCACGCGCCCCTTGGCCGACCGCTGCCCGCGCTGCGGCCGGCGGCTGGAGTTTGACTGCCCGGAGTGCGAGCGCGGCGTGTCGGTCAACCTGGAGGCCTGTGCCCAGTGCGGCCGCATCTTCGGCAAGTTCCACGCCGAGCGGGAGCCCTACCTGGCGCGGCTGCTCGAGGCTTACCGCGCCAAGGGCTGGGTGGATCAGGCCCTGCTGGTCAACGACTATCTGCTGGAACTGGCGCCGGCGGCGGCCCGCTATCACCTGGCCGCCGCCCAGCTCTACGACCAGATCGGCGACACCACGCGCAGCGTCAACGCCTACCGCCGGCTGCTGGACCTGGAGCCCGGCCAGGCCGAGGCGCTCACCCAGCTGGCGCGCTGGTACCTGACCCTGCACCAGACCCCGGAGCTGAAGGACCTCAGCCAGCGCTTGCGTGCGCTCAAGCCGCGCACCGCGCGCCTGACCCTGCTGCTGGGCGATATCGATTACGAGCTGGACGACGTTAAGAGCGCCGAGCGCACCTATCGGGAGTTGCTCCGCCGGCCGGAGCTGGATGCGGCGACCCGCGCCCGGCTGCACCTGCGGCTGGGCGAGATCAACCTCGAGCGCGGGCGGCCGGCCCCGGCCCTGCGCGATTACGAGGCCAGCCTGGCGGCCGGCGTCGACACCGAGGACACCCAAGCGGCCCGCCGCCGGCTGGACAGCCTGCGGCCGCCCCTGCCGCGCCGCGCCCTGGCCAGCTATGGCGAGACCGGGCGGGCCATGCTCGGCCCGGTGCTCCTGGTCTGGCTCCTGGCGGCGCTGCAGGTGGGCTTCCAGGTGGCGCGCCTCAACCTGGCCGGCCTGCTCGGCCTGGTGCTGGCCGTGCTCGGCAGCTATCTCCTGGCCGCGGCACAGGTGACGCCCCTGACGCCGGAGTGGCGCGAGCTGCTGGGCGAGGCCGGCCTGGCCCAGCCGGTGCCCAAGGCCCTGGCTACCGTCATCGGCGGCGGCCTGGTGGCGGCGGCGCTGGTGCTGGTGCTGGCGGGGATGTGAGCGGGGACGGGCGATGTTTATTCCGCTGAGCGCCGGCAAACGGAGCTACCCCGGCCAGCCCTGGGCCACGATCGGGATCATCCTCCTCAACCTGCTGGCCTTCGCCTGGGAGGTCTGGCTGGCCTTCGGCGTGGGCGATGGGGCTTTCATGGCCTGGGTCCGCGCCTGGGGGTTCACGCCCGGCCTGCTGACGCGGGGTGTGGGCGGGCGGGCGCTCACCGCCCTCTCGTCCATGTACCTGCACTCCGGCCCCAGCCACATCTTCTTCAACATGCTTTACTTGTGGGCCTTTGCCCCGCTGCTGGAGGAGCTGACCGGCTCGGTGCGCTTCTTCGTCTTCTACACGTTGTGCGGCCTGCTCGGCGCCGCCCTGACTTTGCTGCTGGACGGCAACTCGCTGATCCCCGGGATCGGCGCAAGCGGGGCGGTGGCCGGCGTGATGGGGGCTTTCCTGCTGCTCTATCCCGGCCAGCGCGTGCGCACGCTGGTGTTCATCGGCCTGCCGTTCTGGCCGCGCCTGCCGGCCTGGATCCTGCTCGGGCTGTGGATCGTGCAGCAGGCCATCCTGGGGCAGGCTGTGCTGGAGGCCGGCTTCAACTTCTCCGGCATCGGCGTCTGGGCGCACCTGGGCGGCTTTGGCGGCGGGCTGGTGCTGGCCACGGTCTTCCTGCGCCCGGATGTGATGTTCAACCGGCGCGCGGCGGTGTGAGCCCATGACACTGGCGGAACAACTGGCCCGCTGGGCCGACAAGCTGCGCGACCTCGCGGCCTTTGGCCTGCGCTTTTCCACCAGCCCGTACGATCAGACCAATTACCGCCAGGTTCAAGACATCGCCCTGGCGATGCTGGCCGCGGCGGTGGGGGAGCCGCCGGCCCAGCTCGAGCCTTTGCGCGCGCCCGTGCTCTCCCGGCCCACGCCGTTTGTGGGCGGTGACGCGGCCGTGGTGGACGAGGCCGGCCGCCTGCTCCTGATCCGCCGGGCCGATAACGGCCTGTGGGCCATGCCGGGCGGCGCTCTGGAGGTGGGCGAGACGCCGGCCGAGGGCGTGATCCGCGAAGCCTGGGAGGAGGCCGGCGTCCGCTGTCAGGCGGAGCGGCTGGTGGGGGTGTTTGATTCGCGCCGCTGCGGGTCCGTGACGCGCCACCACCTGTATCACGTGGTCCTGCTATGCCGGCCGCTCAGCCTGGAGCTGCACCCCGCGCCCGAGCACGCCCACGAGCAGCGCGGGGTGGGCTGGTTCGCCGAGGCGGACCTGCCGGCGGACCTGGACCCCGGCCACCGCTCGCGCCTGCCAGTGGTTTTTCAGGTCTGGCGCGGCGGCCCGGCCTTCTTCGACGCCTGATCAGGCCGGCGCGGCCGCGAACGTGCTCAGGAAGGCGGCCGAGCCGCGGGCCAGGTCGCGCAGGCCGGACAGCGAACACCACTCATCCGGGCCGTGGCTGCCGCCGGCCGAGCCCAGCCCGCCCCAGACAAAGTCCAGCCCGAGCACATCCGAATACAGGTAATACGGCGTGGCCGAGGCCTCGATCGGCTGGATGGTGGGCTCATGGCCCAGCGCGCGGTAGGCCGCGATCATGGCCTGCACCACCGGCGCCTCCAGCGGCGTGCGCGCCGCCGGGTAGCCCGAGTCCATGAGGATCTCGATGTCGGGGTAGCCGTGCCGGTCCAGGTGCTCGCGGAGGGCGCGCAGCGTGGGCGCCACCTGCATGCCGGGCGCCATGCGCAGGTCGCACAGGGCGCGCGCTTCGGTGGGGATGATGGTATGCGAGCCCTCGCCCAGGTAGCCGGACTTCAGGCCGTTGATGTTGAGGACTGGCGCGAACTGGATCTGGCGCAGCAGGTGGAAGGGCGGCAGATCGCGCTTGAAGCGGGTCGTGCCCAGGCGTTCCAGGGTGGCCTGCACGTTGAAGTCGCCGGCCATCGCGCGCAGCAGATCATCGTCGCTGTCCGAGATCTCGCCCAGCGGCGGGATGCCGTTCACGGCCAATTCCTGGGACTCGTCCACCAGGGTGTTCAGGGCCTGCACCAGCCGCCAGGCCGGCGAGGCCACCCACGAGCCGACGCTGGAGTGGACCACTTCGCGCGGCCCGCCCCAGGCGGCGGAGCGGGAGATGAACTCCAGGCCGAGCACACCCTTGGTGCCCAGGATCAGGTGCGGGCGCGCGCCGGCGTATTCCTGGCCCCAGAATGGCTCAAAGGCCGCGTCGGCGCGCAGCCGGTCGCGGTGGCTCTCGTAGAAGCGGGGCAGCTCCAGGCTGCCGATCTCCTCCTCGCCCTCGATGGTCCACTTGATGTTGACGGGCAGGCCGCCGGCGGCCCGGTAGGCTTCGATGACGTGCAGGAACGCCATCAGCGGGCCTTTGGAGTTGCAGGCGCCGCGCGCCACCAGGCTTTGGCCGCCGGCCGGGTGGTCCCAGATCTCGGCCGCAAAGGGCGGGGTGGTCCAGACCTGGTCGTCCACGGGCTGGACATCGTACATGCCGTAGACCAGCAGTGTCTTGGGCGCGCCCACGTCCCATTCCGCGTAGACAATCGGGTGCGAGGGCCGGCCGAAGTATTCCACCCGGGCGCCGCGCTCGTTGAGCCAGCCGCGCAGCAGGTCGGCGGTCTCGCGCACGCCCCGGTTCTGGGCCGAGACGCTGGGCTGGCGCAGGAAGGTCTGGGTGCGGGCCAGGTGGGCGGGCCAATGCTCGCTCAGATAGTCAAAGACGGCGGTGGGGAGGTGGGACATACCTCTACTCCTTGATCGGCTTGAACCCCTCGCCCAGGGCCTCGTGCGCCTGGCCGATGACGACAAACGCCGCCGGGTCCGCCTCGTGGATGATGGCTTTCAATTGACTGACCTCGGCCCGGCTGACGGCCACAAACAGCACGTGCCGCGCCTGACCGGAATACATGCCGGTGCCGGCCCAGCCGGTGACGCCGCGCGCCATGTCCTGCAGCACCCGGTCGGCGATGGCCTGCGGCCGGGCCGTGATGATGGTGGCGGCGCGCACGATGCCCACGCCCTCGGCCGAGGCCTCGGCCGCCAGCCCGGAGATGTACAGGGCCACCACCGCGTACAGGGCCTGCTCCCAGCCGAAGGCCAGGCCGGCCGAAAAGACGATGGCCGTGTCCGTGATCAGGTAGCTCTGGCTGAGCGGCACCCCGCGCCAGCGGCCCAGGATGCGGGCGATGATATCGGTGCCGCCGGTGGTCCCCTGCGCGCGGAAGACCAGGCCCATGCCCACCCCGCCCAGCACCCCGCCGTACAGGGCGTTCAGGAACGGGTCGCCGGTCAGGCCGGTCCGCGGCAGGTACAGCGCCAGGACGTCCACCAGCGCCGAGTACACGCCCACCGTGAAGACCGTGCGGGCCATGAAGCGCCGGCCGCCCAGGTAACGCCAGCCCAGGACGAACAGCGGCAGGTTGAGCAGCGTCACCATCACGCCGATCGGCCAGCCCGTGAAGGCGTTGACGATCTGGGCCAGCCCGCTCACCCCGCCGGCCGCCAGCTGGGCCGGGATCAGGAACAGGTCCATGGCCAGCGCCTGGAGGACGCAGCCGACGGTGATCAAGGCATAATCGCGGAGGCGGAGCAGCATGCCCATCCCTTCTCAGACCCACCAGTTTATAGCACTTTTGGCCGATAAGCCGGCCCGCGCATTTCGGCTAAAATCGCCCCATATCACCCACCGGGAGACCTGCCTATGCCTGAGCCGTCCGCCCTGCGCGCCCTGACGTGCCCCAACTGTGGCGCCCCTCTGGAGTTCCCGCAGGAAAGGGCCAGCGTCCGCTGCCGTTTCTGCGATTCCGTTATCGAACGCTCCGACGACGCGCCCACCGCCGAAGACCTCGGCCACTCGTTGAAGGTGGACGTCTTCGGCAGCC
>JAEURL010000312.1 GCA_016789165.1 Anaerolineales bacterium
AGATCCCGTTCGTCAGCGACAGCCTAGCCGCCTACCAGCGCACCCTGGCCGAACTGGCGGCCTGGGATCTGCGCCGGGTGGTGCCCGGCCATGGCACGCCGGCCCAGACGCCGGCCGAGATCCAGGCCCGCTGCGCGCATGACCGCGCCTACCTGGCCGAGCTGGGTGAGCGCGTGAGCGCGGCGGTGGCGGCCGGCCGCAGCCTGGCCGAGACCGTGGCCGCCTGCGCGGACATGGACTTCCGCCTGAAGGAGAAAAGCGGCTTCGACCACCAGCTCAACGTGGAGAGCGTCTACCTGGAGCTGGGCGGGCCGGCCGATCCCCAACAGGTGGGCTGGAACAAGGATTGGCGGAACGCGCCGCAGCAATGGGAAGGGGACTGATGGAGCCGCGGCGTTATCGTGACGCCGCCGACTGGCGCGCGATGCTGGACCTGCTGGTGGCCGGCCGCCGCGCGGCGACCGGCGTCCACTACGTCCACACCGGCGACGTGAGCTGGTGGCTGTTCTACCAGGACGGCCCCGACCCGTTCGCCGACCAGATCTGGCTGTGGGAGGACTCGGCCGGCCGCCTGCTGGCCTGGGTGCTGTTCACCCCGGAGGACGGCTACTTCGACCTGTTCGTCCAGCCCGAGCTGAGCGGGACGCCCATGGCCGAAGCCATGCACCGTTGGGCCGAGGCCGCGGCCGCCGAGCGGGTCCGCGCCTGCGGCGGCCGCCACATCCGCGCCTACTGGATCGCGGAGACCGACGCCGCCCGCCAAAGCCTGCTGGAACGGCGCGGCTTCACGCGCGGCGATGAAGCCCTGAACTACATGACCCTGGCGCTGGCGGAGCCGGCGCCGGCCGCCCCGCTCCCAGCCGGCTTCACGGTGCGGCCGGTGAGCCTGCCGGCCGAGGCCGAGGCCCGCGCCCGCGCCTCCTACGGCGCCTTCGGCTCCACCTGGGAGTGGGGGCGCTACTTCGGCCGCTACCAGCGCTTCACGCGCTCGCCCGTCTACGCGCGCGAGCGCGACCTGGTGGCGATCTCGGCCGCCGGCGTCGTCGGCGCCTTCGCCATCTGGTGGTGTGATGACGCCAACGGCGTGGGGTACTTCGAACCGGTGGGGACCCACCCGGACTATCAGCGCCGGGGCCTGGGCCGGGCCGTCATCCTGACGGCGCTGAACGACATGCGGGCGCGCGGCCTGTTACAAGCCGCCGTCTGCTCAGAGTTGCGCAACCCGGGCGCCGTGGCTTTCTACACCGCCTGCGGCTTCCGGACCGTCAAACGGCTGTGGCCGTACGAGAAACCAATCGATCAAGACTGAGCGGCCGGCCGGGCTGACCCGGCGGCCAGAAAGAGAACGCTGCCATGCTTACCACTACTAGGGACGATACCCTGACGGTCCCGCAGGCGCCCGCCCTGCCGGGCCTGGTCTTCCGGCGCTTCCGCGGCGAAGCCGACTTCCCGCACATGATGCGCGTGCTGGCCGCCAGCGAGGCCGCCGACGGCAACGAACGCATCGTCACCCTGGACGAGATCCGCAACACCTACGCCCACCTGCCCGAGACTGACCCGGCCCGCGACATCCTGCTGGCCGAGGTACACGGGCAGCTGGCCGCCTACGGGCGCGTGGAAAGCTTCCGAGAGCCGGACGGGCCGCGGCTGTACAACCACTTCGCCATGATGGACCCGGCCTGGCGGCGGCGCGGCCTGGGCCGCGCCATGCTGGCCTGGTTCCAGAACCGCCTGCGGGAAATCGCGGCCGGCCACCCGGCCGACGCGCCGCGCTTTTTCCAGAGCTTCGCCTCCGACCGGGCGCCGGGGACCGAAGCCCTGCTGCAGCAGGCCGGCTACACGGCCGTGCGCTTCGGCTATCTGATGGTGCGGCCGGATCTGGAAAACATCCCGGACTTCCCGCTGCCGGAGGGCCTGGAGGTCCGGCCGGTGCAGCCCGAGCACTACCGCGCCATCTGGGACGCCAACACCGAGGCCTTCCGCGACCACTGGGGCTTTGTGGAGCCGACCGAGGCCGACTACGACGCCTGGCTGAACGACCCCGTGACCTTTACGCCCGAGCTGTGGCAGATCGCCTGGGACGCGGCCACGGGCCAGGTGGCCGGCCAGGTGAAGGGCTTCATCAACCGGGGTGAGAACGAGCGCTTCGGCCGCGGGCGCGGCTGGTGTGAGTTCATCAGCGTCCGCCGGCCGTGGCGCAAGCGCGGCCTGGCCCGGGCCCTGATCGCGCGCACGCTGCGCGCTTTCAAGGAGCGCGGGATGACCGAGTCCGCGCTCGGCGTGGACACCCAGAATCTGAGCGGCGCCCTGCGCGTCTACGAGGCCTGCGGCTTCCGGCCCGTCCAGCGCAGCGCCACCTATCGCAAACCCATGCTCTAACGGACGGCCCGCGGGCCGTGGAGACGATCTGATGTTGACCGAAACTTACCTGACCGACCGGGTGGCGGTGCCCGGCGCGCCGGCCGGCTTCCTCTTCCGGCGCTTCCAGGGCGCGAGCGATTTCCCGCGCCTGGCCGAGCTGGCGAACACCGTCTCGCTGGCCTACCAGCACGATTTCATCCAGAACGCGCAGGAGCTGGCCAACGACTACGCCCATCTGGTCAACTGCGACCTGGCCACCGATTTCGTCTTTGTCGAGACGGCCCAGGGCCGCGACGCGGCCTACGGCCGGGTGTGGTGGGACGAGGAGCCGGACGGCCTGCGCCGCTACCAGAGCGTGCTGGTCGTCCACCCCGCCTTCCGCGAGCCGGCCGACCTGGAGCGCGCGCTCCTGCGCTGGGCCGAGGCGCGCCTGCGCGAGATCGCGGCCGGCCATCCGCGCGCGGTCGCCAAGGTCTTTCATTGCTGGGTGATCAGCAGCGACAAAGACCGCCTGCGGCCGGCCTTGCTGGAGGCGGCCGGCTACCAGGCCGTGCGCTGGGGTTACCTCATGCGCCGCGACCTGGCCGAGCCGATCGAAGAGCGGGCGCTGCCGGCCGGCCTGGGGGTGCGGCCGGTGCGCGCCGACGAATACCGCGCCGTGTGGGCGGCCCTGAACGAGGCCTTCCTGGATCACTGGGGCTTCCGGCCGCTCACCGACGGCGAATACGAGGGCTGGCGGGCCGGCACCACCTTCCAGCCCGAGCTGTGGCAGGTGGCCTTCACGCCGGCCGGCGCGGTGGCCGGCATGGTCCTCAACTTCATCCCGCGCGAGGAGAACGCCGTGCTCGGCCTGCAGCGCGGCTGGACCGACCCGATCTGTGTGCGCCGGCCCTGGCGTCAGCAAGGCCTGGCCAAGGCCCTGATCCTGCGCAGCCTGCGCCTGCTCAAGGCGCAGGGGATGAGCGAGGCCGCGCTGGGGGTGGACACCCAGAACCTGAGCGGGGCCCTGCGGCTGTACGAAAGCTGCGGCTTCCGGCCG
>JAEURL010000314.1 GCA_016789165.1 Anaerolineales bacterium
CACCAACACCCCGCGTTCATACTGCTTGGTGAAGACCAGCAGCTCGTCCCAGCGGGCGCCCAGCAGATAGCCGGCCCCGGCCATCAAGCTGTTCCACAGCAGCGTGCCGGCCAGGGTGAGCGGCAGAAAGAGGCGCAGCCGCATCCCATTCAGGCCGGCCGGCAGGGAGATCAGGCTGCGGATGAGCGGCATCAGCCGGCCTACGAACACCGCCAGCCGGCCATGCTGGGCAAAAACCCGCAAGGCGCGGTCCAGGTCAGCTTCCGTGAGCAGCAGCCAGCGGCCATAGCTTCGGATGAGCGGCCGGACCGCCCGCTCGCCCAGCCAGCCCCCGGCCGCATACAGCGCCCAGGCGCCCGCCAGTGAGCCCAGGCTCCCGGCGATCAGCACGCCGGCCAGGTTGAGCTGCCCGCGCGCCGCCAGAAAACCCGCGAAGGGCATGACCAACTCGGAGGGGATAGGCGGAAAGAGGTTCTCCGCCAGCATCATCAGGGCGATGCCGGGGTAACCCAGCGCCAGGATAATCTGCTCGATCCATACCCGCATCAGGTCCAAGATTTCAGATACCACTTAACCGTCTCCCGAATAAAAAAGCCGGCAGCGCCCATCACAGGCTGACTGCCGGCCTACTGTGCGACCAAACGCGGCCGGGCGCCGCGTTCCTTCGCTTGGTCTGCCGTTGCGGCCGCAAGCGTAGCATAGCGGCGCCGGCCGCGTCAAGCGCCGTGCCGGGAGGACCTTTGGCCCAGACGCCGCCGGGCGGCCTTAGCGCAGGCGCTCGTCCAGATTCTGGTCCACCGTCAGGACGACGATCCGCTCGCCGGTGCGGGTGCTCATGTCGGTGTGCAGGCTGAGCAGCCCGCAGCCAACTGTCTCGCGCACCAGGCTTTCCAGGAAGGGCCAGGAGGTCTCGAAGAGCTGGCGGCGGGTTTCCTTGACCAGCGCCTGGCCTTCGCGGGTCTCGGCCAGCTTGAGCTCGGCCGGCGTCAGCACGCCGCGCAGCCGCATCAGGATCAGATCCCCGAGGATGAAGGTGCGCGCCTCCAGCGGCCCGCGCCCCAGATAGTCTTTTTCAAATTTGATGATCGCCTTGGTCAGTTCGGCTTCCAACTCGCCGCGCGTCTTTTTCGGCATACCGGCTCCCGGCTGCGTGAGATCAGGCTGAGTATAGGGCTGGCGCGGCGTTCGTCAACTTGGTTCGCCGCCGGCAATCGGCCCCGGCCAATAGCCGGCCGGCGCTGAGTAAGATAAAATGACAGCCGGGAGCGACGTTTATGGGCCACCCTGAGTACATCATCGAGGTTACCGAAGCCACCTTCGAGGAGGCCGTGCTGGTTTGCTCTCAGAGCGTTCCGGTGGTGGTGGATTTTTGGGCGCCGTGGTGTGTGCCCTGCCGGACGCTGGGGCCGCTGCTGGAACGGCTGGCGCAGGCCGGCGGCGGGGCCTTCCGGCTGGCCAAGGTGAACGCCGACGAGAACCCCAACCTGGCCGCCCAGTACAGTGTCCGCGGCCTGCCCACCGTCAAAGCCTTTCGCGAGGGCCGGGTAGTGGCCGAGTTCACGGGCCTGATCCCGGAACCCAAGGTGCGCGAGTTCCTGCGCAAACTGGCGCCCACGCCGGCCGACCAGGCCTTGAGCGAGGGCCTGAGCTTCCTGGCGACGCGCCACTGGGCCCAGGCGGAGGCGGCCTGCCGCACGGCGCTGGAGTTGGAGCCCGCCAACGGCGCGGCCGGCCTGGGCCTGCTCCAGGCGCTGCTGCGGCAGGGCCGGGGCTGTGAGGCCGCGGACCTGCTGGACAACTTCCCGCGCGGCGACGAAATCGTGGCGGCCGAGAAACTCCGGCCGCTGGCCGAGTTCCTGTGCGAGGTGGAAGGGGCCGACCCGCCGCTGGAGGACAGCGACCAGACCGCCCTTTACCACCAGGCGGCGCGCCTGTTCGCGCGCGGCCAATGGGAGGCGGCGCTGGACGGCGTGCTGGAGGTCCTGCGTCAGGATCGGCGCTACCGCCGCGGGGAAGCGCGCCAGGTGCTCCTGGCAGTCTTTGAGCTGTTCGGCGAAGCGGACCCGCTCACCCGCCAGTACCGCACTGAACTGGCCTCTGTTCTCTTCTGAAACCGCCGCCCCGCCCGCGCGGGCCACACCGCGGCGCAAGTTCGCCTGACCGGCGCCGCTGTCGACACTGTGCGGACGGTTCGCTGCCTCAACGCGGCGCGCCCCACCACCAAACCGGTTCGCGCGAGTCTGCTATTCCCTGACCTGCTACAATAAACAGCAGTGGAGTCCGTCTCCAGGAGTGGGCTGTGCCCGATCCTGTCATCGTCAACCAGTTCCAGAGCGCGTTTACCGCCGTGGCCGGGCGGACCGGGCCCGTTGGCCGACACCGGCTGGCGTGGTTCTGCGGATTGATGGCATTCGGGCTGGCGCTCCAGGCCCTGGTCGGTTGCGCTAACCCAAACCCGGCCTGCCCGCCTGTCGTCGCGGACTCCTTTGGGTTCGACGAAGCGCTTGAGCTGGATGACGACGAGCCCCAATTCAGCCCTGTCCCGCCGCCGGCCTGCGCCTCGGCCCTCCATCGAGCGCCGGCCCACGCTCTGCCGCCTCTCGCCGCTCCGGCGCTGACCCCGCTCACTCCACCGCCTCCATTCGCCTGAGACAACCGCATCCTGCGCCTAGCCGGCCGACCCGGGCGACCTCGTCCGGGTCCGCCGGGTGACGACTGGCGTTGGGCGGGCGGTCAGCCGCCCGGCCCTCGTTGAGCTTATCAGGAGTCCGGCCATGTCTCAGATGTGGGTTGCCCCTCGTTCGCCGAGGCTTGCCCTGGCAGTGGCAGCCGGCGTGGGCTTGACTGCCGGGATCGGCAGCCTGGCCGTCAGCGATCTCCGAGACCTGTATCACCACAGCGCGCAGCTGGCCGCCGCCCAGCCGGCCACGCTGTGGCGCGCCGAGTTCAGCCTCGCCCTGGCAGCCCTCCGGGTGCTGCTGGATTTTTACCTGTTAGCGGCGCTGGGCCTGTTGGGCAGCGCCAGCCTGCCCCGCGCCTGGGTCGGCCGTGTGCTCGGCGCCTTCGTCGCGGCCGGCCTGTTGGGGGTCAACCGCCTGGCCGCGCTCCAGACCCGGCTGTTGACCGTGATCATACTCCGCTTGGCCCTGCGGCTGACGGAGCGCCTGCTCGGGTTTGAAGTTCAGGGCCGGCTGGAGGCGGCCTTCTTCGTCATAGCGGTGGCGCTGGCGCTTCTCGGCGGGTTCTTGATCACGGACCCGGCCCGGTTCGGTTCAGCGCCAGCCGCATCCCGCCGTTAGCACCACTCACGCCGGCCTGGCCCGACGCCCAGCCGGACATTCAGGAGGTGATTCTCATGTCGCAAGCTGCCTCGCGCCCGCTCACGGGTGATCGGCCTGAGCCGTCCCGGCCGCCCGCCGAGGCCGAGTGGCACACCCTCGACACGGCCCACGCTCTGGCGCTGCTTGGCACAGACGGCGCCCGCGGCCTGACCCCGGCCGAGGCCGCGCGCCGCCTGGCCGAATACGGCCCCAACGAGTTGCCGGCTGGACAGCGGGTCTCGGCCTGGGCCATCCTGATGGATCAGTTCAAGAACATCCTGATCATCATCCTGCTGGTGGCCGTGGGCCTGTCGGCGGCCCTCGACCATGGGCTGGAAGCGCTGGCGATCGGCGTCATCGTGCTGTTTGCCGTGCTGCTCGGCTTCATCCAGGAGTACCGGGCCGAGCGCGCCATCGAGGCCCTGCGCCAGATGGCGGCGCCGCAGGCCACAGTGCTGCGCGACGGCGAGGAGCGCCTGGTGCCGGCAGGCGCGGTCGTGCCCGGGGACATTATCGTGCTGCGCGCCGGCGACCGGGTGCCGGCCGATGCGCGCCTGGTGGAGAGCATCAACCTGCAGATGGAAGAGGCGGCGCTGACCGGCGAGTCCGTGGCCGTGGAAAAGCACACCCGCCAGCTGCCGCAACCGGACCTGCCGGTGGGCGACCGCAAGAACATGGCCTACTCGGGCACGGCCGCCACCTACGGGCGCGGCCGGGCGGTGGTGGTGGCCACTGGGACGCGGACCGAGTTTGGCAAGATCGCCCAGTTGCTGCAGACCGTTGAGACCGGCAAGACCCCCTTGCAGCACAACCTCGACCGGGTGGGGCATGCCCTGGCGCGCGCGGCCTTCGCGGTGGTGGTGGTCATCGTCGGCCTGGGGCTGCTGCGCGGACAGCCCTGGCTGGATATGCTCATCTTCGGCATCGCCCTGGCCGTGGCGGTGGTGCCGGAGGCCCTGCCCGCCGTGGTCACCATCTCCCTGGCCCTGGGCGTGCAGCGGATGGTCAAGCGCCACGCGCTGATCCGGCGTCTGCCGGCCGTGGAGACGCTGGGCAGCGTCTCGGTGATCTGCTCGGACAAGACCGGCACGCTCACCAAGGACGAGATGACGGCGCGCAAGGCGGTGGTGGCCGGCCACCTGTTCGACATCGGCGGCGCCGGCTACGACCCGCACGGCGTGTTTGCCGAGGCCGGGACGGAGGTGGACCCGCCCGAGGCGTTGCTGGCCGTCCTGCGGGCGGGGGCGCTGGCCTCGGATGCGCGCTTGCTGCGGGCCGGCCCGGCCGGCCCGTGGGAGATCAAGGGCGATCCGACCGAGGGCGCGCTGGTGGTGGCGGCGGCCAAGGCCGGCCTGGACAAGGGCGAGCTTGAGCAGCGCTTCCCGCGCGTGCACGAGGTCCCTTTCACCTCCGAGACCAAGCGCATGACCACCGTGCACCAGACGCCGGCGGGCCTGATGGCCTATGCCAAGGGGGCGCCGGAAGTGATTCTAGAGGCCTGTTCCCGCGTCCTAGACGCTGCCGGTGAGCGCCCGCTTGCCGCCGCCGAACGGGACCAGCTGCTGGCTCAGGCGCGCGAGCTGGCCGGCCAGGCGCTGCGCGTGCTGGCCATTGCCCAGAAAGCCGTGGCCGCCCCGGAGGAGGCCGAGCACGGCCTGACCTGCCTGGGGTTGGTAGGCCTCATCGACCCACCCCGGCCGGAGGCCAAGGCCGCGATCGCGGTCTGCAGACAGGCCGGCATCAAGCCGGTAATGATTACGGGCGACCACCCCCTGA
>JAEURL010000447.1 GCA_016789165.1 Anaerolineales bacterium
GAGACGCACAACATCCCCTACCGCGGGGAAGACGACTTCACCATCCTCTCCGGGCAGGATTTGCTCTCGGCCTTTGAGCGCGTCACCGCGGTGCTGACCGTCTTCCTGGCCGCCATCGCCAGCATCTCACTGCTGGTGGGCGGGATTGGCATCATGAACATCATGCTGGTCTCGGTCACCGAGCGCACCAAGGAAATCGGCCTGCGCAAGGCAGTGGGCGCCAAGCGCCGGGACGTGCTCAGCCAATTCCTGATCGAGGCCGTGATCCTGTCCCTGTTCGGCGGACTGATCGGCATCGCCCTGGGCACCGTGGGCATCCTGGTGGTGGCCCAGCTGGTGCCGGACCTGGCCCCCACGGTCACCGCGGACAGCGTGGCGCTCTCGACCTCGTTCTCGGTCGCGGTGGGGCTGTTCTTTGGCATGTACCCGGCGGTGCGGGCCTCCGGCCTCAGCCCGATCGAAGCGCTGCGGTACGAGTAGGCGCCGGCCGGCGGGCCTCCGGCCTCAGCCCGATCGAAGCGCTGCGGTACGAGTAGGCGCCGGCCGGCTACGGCCGCCAGGCGCCGGTTGAGCAATAGCGCTCATCCAACGTCTCCGGCGGCGCCATCGGATCGGCCAGCAGCTGCGGCTGGCCGTTGCGAAAGACCAGCAGCCGGCCGTCGCGCGGCGACCAGAGCGGCTGGTCCCAGCTGGCGTCCGGCCCAGCCAACTCCCTCACCATTTGCCCCGTCTCCACTGAGTAAAGCGCCACTGCGCTGTAGCCCTGGGTCTCGCGCACCCCGGCCAGCCAGCGGCTGTCGGCCGAGAAGACCAGGTTGCGCGTGGGCACGTTCTCAGTGCCCAGAATGTGCAGGTGGTCGTCAGCCAGTGAGTAAAGGGCCAGCCAGCCGGTGGCGGGGCTGTAGTTCTGGCCGGCGAAAGCCAGCCATTGGCCGTCCGGTGACCAGGCCAGCCGGTAATTGGCCTGCACGGTCTCCGGGAGCTGCCGGGCGGTGGTCCGGCTGTTCCACAGGCGCGTAAAAGTATGCGTGCCCACCTCCCAGACGTGCAGCGAGGCGCCGCCGGCGGCCGCGTCGGCGTGGATGAAGGCCAGGTAGCGGCCGTCCGGCGACCAGGCCGGCGGGAAGGCCTGGGAGGCCAGCGTTTCCAGCGGGCCGCCCCCGGCCGGCAGCAGAGACAGCTCACCGGGCGTCTGCGGCCCGTCGGTCGTGAAGCTGAGCAGGGCCAGGTAGCGCCCATCCGGCGCCGGCCGGACGATATCGGGCAGCAGCACCACGCCCGTGGGCCCATCCGCCGCCGTCGGCTGGTCAATCTGCCACAGCTTAACCTGGATCTTCGCCAGGACGTCCGTCTGGCCCTCACCCAGGATCGAGATCGGGAAAGTGTTATAGGCCAAGGTCGCCGGCCCCAGCCACAGGCCGAAGAAGGAGGCCTGCGCCGGGTCGGCCGCCGCCGGCGGCCAGGTCGCGCGGCCGGTGGCCAGTTCGACCACCGTAGTCTGATAGTACGAGGTCAGGACCAGCCGTTCACCGTCCGGTGACCATTCCAGCTGCCAGACCGCGTTGGGCGAAGCCCGCACCGTCTCCAGCGGCTGTAGGCCGTCCGGCCCATAGAGCACGGGGCCTTGGTCACACACCAGGGCCAGGTCCACCCGCGCGGGCGCGATGCCGGGGGCCTCGGCCGGCCCGCCCAGGATCGAGCGCCAGCGGGCATAGAACTCATCGGCCGACATGCCGGCCGCGCGCAGGCCGGCTTGCAGCCCGTACAAGGTGGGGCTGGGGATGGACTGCATGGCGGCGACGATCCGCCACAGGCCGGCTTCGACGCTGTCCGGCTGGCCGCGCAGCATGCCGTTGAGGTAGGTCAGGGCGGCCCGGTGGGCCGTGCGCGGCTCGCTGATCGGCGCCCCGTTGATCACCTCCCAGTAGCGGCCCAGCACCGCCTGGTCGTCCAGGGCGTAATCGAACATGGCCGGCGGCTCCAGGCCCAGA
Organism: Anaerolineales bacterium; assembly: GCA_016789165.1. GTDB lineage: Bacteria > Chloroflexota > Anaerolineae > Anaerolineales > UBA6663 > SpSt-583. Next base: position 1,992 of record JAEURL010000447.1, read on the forward strand.
TGGCCGGCCAGGCGCGCCACCAGCGCCACCAGCAGGCCGTCCTCCATCGTCTGCCGGCCGGCGCTGCGCCAGGCCAGGCTGAGCACGGCGCGCAGGCCCAGGTTGCGCCGCCACAGTTCCAGGGCCGCGGCGTCCATGGGGATGCCGGCTCGGTGCGGGGCGGCCACGCGCAGGACGGCGTTTTGCCAGTTGGCGGCGTCGAGCTCCGCCGCCACCAGCGCGAACAACCACGGCTCGCCGGCCTCCAGCGCTGCGACGTTATTGAGCCGGCTGTGCGCCCGGGCGGGATTGACGAAGTCGAAGGTCACCGACTCGACGTCGGTGCAGACGATGGTCTGACAGGCCTGCTCCAGCAGGGTCTCGATGAACGGCGCCGCTTGGGCCTCGATCAGGGCGGCATCGGCGGCGTAGTAGGTCAGCTTCCAGTGGCTGCCGGTCGTGATCCTGATCTCGCCCGGAAAGTCCGGCGGAGGCGTCTCCAGTAGCTGCCAGCTGTCATTCACCCGCCGGAAGAAGCGCGGCAAGCCGTAGGAGGCCGTCCGGCCGTCCGGCGCCAGGTAGCGCCGGCCCACCTCGGCGCGGTACAGGTCCGGGCTGAGCTGGGTGAGGGCCAGCAGGCGCGGTTGGTCGCCGGCGGCCGGCGTCAGCCCAATTGGCGGGGCGGGTGTGGGGCCGGATTGCTCCGCGATCAGCGCGGCGACGCTGTTCTCGGTCTGCTGCCATTGCCAGCGCTGGTAGAGCCAGGGGCTGAGCGCCACCAGCGCGGCCACGGCGGCCAACGCCAGCCAGGACCGGCGGCTGAAGCCCCGGCGGGCGGCCGGGCCGGCCGGGGCCGCCGGCGCTGGGGCCGGCGCGGGCTCCTCGGGCCAGGCCGGCTGCGTCTCGCCCGGCGCCAGCTCGTCTTGGATCGTCCAGTCCAGGATGTCCGACTGCGGGTCTTTTTTACCCATGGATTGTCCTTGCCTGAGGCGCGCTGATCGTACCCGGCCCACCTTAACGCCGCTTGAGAGCGGCCG
>JAEURL010000457.1 GCA_016789165.1 Anaerolineales bacterium
CCGGCGGCGGCGGGCGGCTCCCTGGCGGAGGCCCTGGCCGCGCTGGCGGCCCAGGAAAAATACCTGGCGCTGGAGGAAGAGGCCCGCCGCTACGACCTCGGCCAGCCATACGGCCTGCTCACCGCCCAGCTGGCGCTGGCGCTCAGCGGCCCGGATCGGGACGAGGTGCTGGGGCGCCTGCTGGAGCTGCTCGCCCAGCGCGAGCTGGGAGCGGCGCGGAGGGCGGAGTGACGGGCGAGCTGGTCCGTATCATCACGGCCGACGACGCGGCCGCGCGCGACCGCGCGCTGGACGCCTGGGGCCGGACGGCTGGGCCGGCGGAGCTGCTGGCCGAGTGCGCGGAGCTGGAGGCCTTCCGCCGGCGGAGCGCCAACCTGTACGAGCAGGTGCGGGCGTTGTTCTTCCTGTACGCCATCCACCGATTTCATCTGCCGCCCAAGCTCGGGTCGGCGCGCCCCGGCCTGATCCCCTACGCCGGCTACACCTTCCTGCTGCGCCGCCGCTTCGAGGAGGCCATCCAGACTTTTCTGGCCGCCCAGGCCGCGGCCGGGCCGGGGGCCGGCCTCTCCAGCGCGCTGGCCGAGGCCTATCGCGAGCTGGGCTTTCAGACCCTGGCGGACCAGGTGCGCCGCAGCGTACGTGCGGTGCGCGGCAACCAATGGATGTTCCGCGTCGGCCACCCGCTGGATCAGCCGCTGCGGGTGCGGCCGGAATTGCTGGAGCGCTCGGCCGAGGGCCTGTACCCGGTCCTGCGCGAGGCCACGCCGGTGCGCATGGATCTCTCGCACAGCGCCTGGAGCGACATCTTCTTCCTGGGCATGGATTTCCCGGACGGGGCGCGCGTGCTCAATGCCTCCATCGATCTGGCCGTCCACGGGCGCGACCCCGCCCCGCGGCCGCCGGTGGAGGCCTATCTGCGCGTCATCGACGAGCCGGTGCTGCGCCTGGTGAGCGTGGACCTCAACACGGCGGCCGAGCTGACCACCGTGGCCGAGGTCTTCGACTACGCCCGCGATTACCTGGGCCTGCTGAAGGCGGCCGTGATCGCGGCCGGCCTGGTGCCGCCCGGGCTGGAGGGCTCGGGCGAACGCCTGGACGGCCCGCACGGCCTGCTGGCCCAACTGGTCGGCCCTGGCCGCGGCCTGGAGCTGGTCAGCCGGGTCAACGGCATCCCCAAAGGCTCGCGGCTGGCCGTCTCCACCAGCCTGCTGGCCTGCCTGATCGCGGCCGGCATGCGCGCCACGCGGCAGGCGGCGGCGCTCACCGGCCCGCTGGCCGAGGCCGAGCGCCGGCTGGTGGCGGCGCGCGCCATCCTGGGCGAGTGGCTGGCCGGCTCGGGCGGCGGCTGGCAGGATTCCGGCGGCGTCTGGCCGGACCTGAAGCTGATCACGGGCGTGCGGGCCGGCCCGGACGATCCGGAATACGGCGTCAGCCGCGGGCGGCTGCTGCCGGCCCACCACATCTTCACGCATGAGGAGATCACCGCCGCCGCGCGTCAGGCCTTGCAGGACAGCCTGATCCTGTTCCACGGCGGCATGGCCCAGAACGTCGGCCCGATCCTCCAGCAGGTGACCGAGAAGTATCTGCTGCGCTCGGAGGCCGAGTGGCGGGCGCGCCGGCAGGCCATTGAACTGCTGGACGAGATCATCACGCGGCTGCGCGCCGGCGACATCCGCGGGGTGGGGGCGGCCACGGCCCGCAACTTCGCCGGCCCGCTCCAGGCCATCATCCCGCGCGCCACCACGCTCTTCACCGAGCGCCTGATCGAGCGCGCCCAGCGCGCCTGGGGCGGGCACTACTGGGGCTTCTGGATGCTGGGCGGGGCCTCCGGCGGCGGGATGGGCTTCATCGTCGACCCGCGCCGGCGCGCCGCGGCCAAGGCCGAACTGCCGGCCCTGCTGGCCACGGCCAAGCGCGAGCTCGAACACGCGCTGCCCTTCGCCATGGAGCCCGTGGTCTACGACTTCGCCATCAACACACGCGGCACCTGGGCCGAGCTGCTGACCGGCCCGGCCGCCCTCCTGCCGGCCGGGTATTACGCCTTGACCGTGCCGGCCCTGCTGCGCCGTGACCCGGCCAGCCTGACTCCGGGCCGGCGGCTGGAACTGGACCGTCTCGGCGCGGCCAGCCAGACGCAGCCGGAGCTGGCCGGCTTGGTCCAGACGCTCTTCACGCAGCTGCTGCCGCGCGCCGGCCGGCCGGAGGCCGCGGGCCAGGCTTTGGAGCAGCGGCTGGCGGACCTGGGCTTTGACCGCCTCCAGCACGAGCAGGTGCGCGCCGAGCTGCGCGCCGGCCGGATTGGGCTGGCCCAGAACCGCCTGCCGGCCAGCACCGTCATCGCGGATGTGGAGCCTGGCGATGTGGCCGTGGTCGAGGCCGCCGAGCTGCAGGCTGAGGGCCTGGCCCAGTTGGCGGCCGGGGCCGCGGCCGTGGTGACCCTGGCGGCCGGGGTGGGCAGCCGCTGGACGGAAGGCGCCGGCGTGGTCAAGGCCCTCAACCCCTTCTGCAAGCTCGGCGGCGCGCACCGCACCTTTCTGGAGATCCACCTGGCCAAGAGCCGGCGGACCGGCCAGCAGTGCGGGACCTGGCCCGCGCACGTCGTCACCACCAGCTACCTGACCGACGCGCCGATCCGCGAATTCCTGGCTCAGCACGGCCAATACCGCTATCCCGGCCCGCTGCTGATCTCATCCGGCCGGACGGTGGGCTTGCGGCTGGTGCCGATGGCGCGCGACC
>JAEURL010000507.1 GCA_016789165.1 Anaerolineales bacterium
CGACCTCGATCAGGGGCCGGCCGCCCAGCGGCACAAAGGCCTTGTCCGAGCCCATGCGCGAACTTTTGCCGCCGGCCAGGACCGCCACGGTCAATTCCGGGAAGCGAGCGGTCATAAAAAGATTATAGCGGATTGACGCCCCCCTCCCCGCGCCCTACAATGAAATCGGGCTGACGATTCACTTCGGAGGCCGCCGTATGGCCGCCCTGACCCTGCAACAGGAACTGGACGCGCTCACCGCCGACGGCGAGCTGTACAACCGGCACGCCGACGGGGCCGTCACCTGTTTCGCCTGCGCCCACCGCTGCCGGATCAAGCCCGGCCGGCGTGGCATCTGCCAGGTGCGCTTCAACGCCGACGGCGTCTTGCGCGTCCCGTGGGGATACGTGGGCGCCCTGCAGTGCGACCCCACCGAGAAGAAGCCCTTCTTCCACCTCCTGCCCGGCTCGGACACACTTACCTTCGGGATGCTGGGCTGCGATCTGCACTGTGCGAACTGCCAAAACTGGGTGAATTCACAGGCCCTGCGCGACCCGGCCTCGGCGGCGGCCGGCGCGCGGCCAGAGGCGGTGACGCCGGAGCGCCTGGTGGCGCTGGCGCTCCGCCACCAGGCCCAGGTGGTGGGCTCATCCTACAACGAGCCCCTGATCACGAGCGAGTGGGCGCGGGCGGTCTTCCAACAGGCCGGGGCGGCCGGCCTGAAGTGCGCCTACATCTCCAACGGCAACGCCACCCCGGAAGTGCTGGAGTATCTGCGGCCGTATCTCACCGCCTACAAGATCGACCTGAAGACGATGTCTGACCGCAATTACCGCCGGCTGGGGGCGGTGCTGGACAACGTGCTGGAGGGCGTGCGGCGGGTGCACGCGCTGGGGCTGTGGCTGGAAGTGGTGACGCTGATCATCCCCGGCTTCAACGACGGCAGCGATGAGTTGCGCGATCTCGCGCAATTCATCGCGACGCTCTCGCCCGACATCCCCTGGCACGTCACCGCCTTCCACCCGGATTATCGGATGACGGACCCGCCGGCCACCAGCGCGCGGGCCCTGCTGCGGGCCGCCGAGATCGGACGGGCGGCCGGCTTGCGCTACGTCTATCCCGGCAACCTGCCCGGCCAGGTGGGCGAGCACGAACACACCGTCTGCCCCGGCTGCGGGGCGCGCCTGATCGAACGATACGGGTACGTGGTCCTGAACTACCGGCTGACGGCGGCCGGCGCCTGTCCGGAGTGCGGAACCCGGATCGCCGGAATCTGGACGGATCGGCCAGAAACGGTAAGATTACTGGGGCCTGGCCGCCCGCGCCGCGCGGCCGGGGTATTCTAGGCGACGGCCGCCCACGGAGGCACCATGGACGACACATCTGCCCAGCCAGTCAAATTTCTGCTGGTGTACGACATCCGGCCTGAGATCCAGGACCAGTACTTTCAATTTGTGCTGGGAGAGATGGTGCCGACGCTGCAATCCATGGGGCTGGTGATGGCCGGCGCCTGGCACACCGCCTACGGGGATTACCCGATGCGGCTAGTTGAGTTTGTGGCCGAGGATCGGAGCACGCTGGAGCGGGTCCTGAGCTCCTCCGCCTGGGAGCAGATGGAAGTCCGGCTGCAGGCCTTCGTAGTGAACTACCGCCGCAAGGTCGTCCCCCTGCGCGAGAACGCCTTCCAGTTTTAACACCCCGTCCGCTGGAATTGGAGAACGCTGGCCAGCGGAGTGGCGCCGGCCAGCCGGCACGCCTCAGGCCGGCCGGGTGAGGGGATTGGTGCCGCGCCGGCTGCCCTCGCCGGCGCGCGGCAGCACGGTCTCGGCCAGGTGGTCGTACAACGCGGCCACGGCCACCCCAGACTCAAAGCGCTCTTCCGGCGCCACCGCCAGCATCCGCAGCAGCATCGCTTCCAATTCCACCGGGATCTCGGGCCAGTGCGTGCGCGGGCTTTGCGGCTGGCTGTACAGCTGCAGGGTCAGGCGCAGTTCCTCGCTCTCGGCCGCGAAGGCCGGCGCGCCCAGCAGCAGCTCATACAGGATCAACCCCAATAGGTAGACGTCGGTGCGCAGCGTGGCGGCGTGCCCGCGCAGCTGCTCTGGCGCGCGGTAGGCCGCCGGCCCGGCGCTGGTGGGGTGCGGGTACAACGGCGCGCGCCCGATCTGCAGCGCGCCATCCGGGCTGACCGTGATCTTCTCCGGGCGCAGATCGCCGTGGACCAGGCCGCGCTCGTGCAGGGCGGCCAGGCCGTGGCAGAGCTGGCCGGCCGCGTCCCACAGCAGGCGCCAGGCCGGGCGGCCGCCCCACCACTCGCGCAAGGAGACGCCCGCCGGCCGGTCGCAGATGAAGGCCACCCAGCCCACATCGTTGACGACGTCCTTGCAGGGCAGCAGGGCCGGGTGGCGGGCTTGGCGCCATTCGCGGGCCTGTTGGGCGAAAGTGGCGCGCGCCGGATCGGTGGGCCGGCCGGCCACCACGCGCACCAGGACGGCGGCGCCCGTGTCGCGCTCGACGCCGCCGTAGATCACGCCGAATTCGTCGGCGAACAGCAGCTCGGCCAGCTGGTACAGCCCGCCGATGGTCTCGGCCGCCAGGCGCAGGTGCTCCGGGCCGGCCAGGGCCGTCACGGCCTGCTGGCGGGTGCGGAACAGGCGCAGGGCATCGGCCGCCCCGCTCTGCTCCAGCACGCGCCGGATGTGCAGGGTGGGCGCCAGCACGGCCAACTGGGATTTGGGGTGGGCGCGGGCCGCGTCCACCAGCGCCTTGGCGCCGACGGCGTCGATCGTGGACAGCAGGGTCAGGTCCGCCAGCACGCGGCCGGACGGCGCCGCCGCCAGAGTCTCGGCCACACGGCGCTGGGCGTCGCCGAACGATTTCTGGTTGAGGTGGCCGGCCAGGGCCAGGGTCCACACGCCGTCGCCGCGCTCCTCCAGCACTTCCAGGCTGAGCGGCTGGCCCAGAAACAGCTCCAGCCCTTCCGTGCCCACCAGCACCTCGGTGTTAAAGCTGAGCTCGTTCACCAGCGCGTACTCGCGGGCCGCCTCGGCGATCCGGTAGATCTGCTCGTCCGAGTGCGTGGGGTCATGGTGGAAGGTGATCAGCTTCTTCACCCGCGCCCGCTCGGCGATGTCCACGCCGATAATGGCCGAGCTGTGCCCCCAATCGGCCTTGCTCAGGAAGACGTCGCGCAGCGAGTACTGCGAGTCAAACACCAGCGCGTCGGCGCTGGCGAAGAAATCCACGTAGCGGCGCAAATTGGCCTCGGCCAGCGACTTGTATTCGCCGTCGCTGGCGAAGACGAAGATGCTCTCGCCGTCGTCGAAGCGGTAGGCGTAGGCCGTGCCGGGGTGGTAGAGTGCCAGGCTGGAGACCACGGTCCGCCCGATCTGCACCGTCTCGCCCTCGCGCAGCTGGACAAACTCCTTGTCCGCCGGCATGGCGTTGGGCGGGATGGGGAAGTACATGGGCGCCACCTGCTGGTGTTCCAGGTAGAGCTGCGGGTTGTAATTGACGGCGTAAAAGATGAGCTTGTTGCCGGGCACGTAGGCCGGCAGGAAGAACGGATAGCCTTGCAGGTGGTCCCAGTGCGCGTGGGTGAGGAAGATGTGGGCCACCCCCTGGCCCTTGCCGAAATCGCGCGCCATGAGCTTGATGCCCAGGTCGCGCATGCCGGAGCCGCCGTCGATGATGATCGTGTCGGTGCCGGTGTCCACCTCCACGCAGGTGGTATTGCCGCCCACCACGCCGCTCACGGCCGGCGGCAGGCTGGCCAGGTAGGCGTGGACGGCCCCGGGGTCGCTCAGGTCAAGGCCGGCCGCGCCGCTTAAGGCGCGGAACAGCTTCTCCCGCAGCTGGTCTGTGGAGAGCGGGGTTGGGATGGACCCGCGCACACCCCAGAATTTGATCCGCAATGTGGACTGCCCCTCCTGCCAGGCTCGGCCGGCCCGACGAGGCGGAGTGTAGCATGGAGCCTGACGCCGGGCAATTGGGAGCGCGGCGGTCGGTTATAGGTCCGTCTGCGCCGGCCTAGGGCGGGCTGGCGGCCGCGTCCCGCTGGGCGTCCAGCAAGGCTTGCTCCAGGTCGTCGATCAGGATGGGCTTGGCCAGAAAGCCGTTGGCGCCGGCCGCGCGCATCGACGCAATCAGGTCGGGCTGGGTGTCCGACGAGATCGCCAGGATCGGCACGCGCCGCAAGCGGGGATCGCGCCGGATGGCCCCGCACAGATCCACGCCGTTGACGCCCTGCATGTGGATGTCCAACACGATCACGTCCGGCACATGTTGCGAGAGGGCTTGCATGGCCGGCAGCGGCCCGTAGGCGGCGTAGGCTTCGTAGCCCAACAAGCCCAGCATCTTCACCAGGTTGTTGGCGATCATGCGGTTGTCGTCGATGACAAACGCATAGCGCATCACATCACTCATATCACTTCACTCGGTCCGGTCCTTCGGCAGCGCCGCCAGCGCTTTTTCCAGCGCTTCGAGGCTGATGGGTTTCGGCAGAAAGGCGTCCGCGCCGGCCGCCATGACGCGCGCCACCGTTTCCGGCTGGTTGTCGCTGGACATGGCGATGATCGGGACGTGCGCGGTGCGCGGATCCCGGCGCAGGAAGCGGCAGATCTCCACCCCGTCCACGCCGGGCATGTTGATATCCAGCATGATCAGCCCCGGGAACTGGCGGGTGATGGTGTTGATGGCCGTGCGCGGCCCGTAGGCCACCTGGACCGGCAGGCCGAGCAGGCTCAGCATGCGGGCCAGGCTGTCGGCCGTCTCACGGCTGTCGTCGATCACCAGGGCGAAGGGCGCGCTCATCGGAAGCTCCCGGCCGGGGGGTCAGCCAGCGTGAAAGGGGATCGTGGTCTCATAGCCTTCGGCGGTCTGGCGGATGACGATCTCCAGCCCCAACTCCAAATTCAGCCGGCGCTCGACGCGCTCACACAGGCCCCCGGAGGCCAGAATGTGCAAGCGCAGCGGGGACAGCGTCACGACGACGAAGTCCTGAAAGACCCGGTCCTCCAGCTCCATCCAGGCCAGCAGTTCCCGCAGCCAGGCCAGCAGAAGCGAGGGATAATCAGCCCCGCGCACTTCCACCGGCCGGCGGATCAGCACCCCGCTTTTGGCGGTGGCGCCGGCCAGGGCCAGCATGGATTGGGCGGCCTGGACAAACAGGGCCTCCAACGTGGGCGCCCGCACGTGCAGATCCAGTCTGGAGGGCGGGATCGGCGCGGTCACACGATGATTCTACTCGAAATCACCCGGTCAGCCCCAGTTGCCCGGTCCTGCAACCCTAACCCGAGAGATACGTAATAAAGAGTGCCAGCCGGACCCTAAGATCTCCCGGCCGGCGGTCGAGGCCTGGACGTGACCGAGCAAGAGTGCATCGCCCGCGCCCGCGCCGGTGATGAAACCGCTTTCACACCCCTGGTGGAAAGTTACCAGGCGGCAATCTATAACTTATGTTACCGGATGCTGGGCAACCCCCAGGAGGCTGAGGATGCCGCCCAGGAGGCCTTCCTGCGCGCCTACTCACAGCTGCGCCGGTACGATCCCAGCCGGTCGTTCAAGACCTGGCTGTTCTCCATCGCCAGCCACTATTGCATTGACCTGCTGCGCAAGCGCCGGCTGACCTGGCTGTCGATTGAGGACGAGGCCCTGCCGCCGCATCCGGCCTTGCACGACCCCACGCTCGGGCCGGAGGAATCCGCCACCCGCCGGGAACAGACCGCCGCCATCCAGGGGCTGCTGGGCCGGCTGGCGCCCGATGACCGCACCGTGATTGTGATGCGTTACTGGTATGACTTGTCGTATGAAGAGATCGCCGAAGCCACGGGGGCCACGGTGAGCGCGGTGAAGAGCCGCCTGCACCGTGCGCGCGGGGCGCTGGCCGAGATGCTGCCGGGGGAGCGGGCCTCGGCGGCGGCCGCGCCGGCCCGCGCCGCGACGCCCCGGCTGGCGGTAGGAGGCTGGCCAAGATGAGCCACAAGCATTATTTGGATTGGATGCAGCTGGCGCTGGATGACGCCCTGCCCGCCGCGCAGCGGCAGGAGCTGACCGCGCACCTGGGCGAATGCCCCGCCTGCTCCGCCGCCTGGGACGGCCTGCAGCGTGCCGACCGGCTGCTGGCGCAGGCGCCGCTGGCCGCGCCCCGGCCGGGCTTCACGGGCCGCTTCAACGCCCGGCTGCGGCAGCGCCGCTCCCAGCCGCAGGCGGTATGGGGGGCGCTGGCGCTCGGCCTGGGGGCCGTGGGCGCGGCGGCCCTGGTGCTGCCGGCCGGGGTTGGGCTGCTGTGGACTCTGGCGCAGCTGGCCGGCCAGCCGGCCACCGCCACCGCGCTGTTCAACAGCGCCTCGGCCGCCTCGCAGGTGATGCTGGCGCTGCTCAACGCCCTGTACGTGACGGCGCGCGGCGTGGGCGAACTGGCGCTGGTCTCGCCCCTGGCCTGGGCCCTGACCCTGTCCGCCCTGGGCGCCACCGCGCTGTGGGTGTACGTGCTGCGCAGGCTCAGCCTGCAAGGATTGCGGCTATGAAACGTTGGATCATCGCGCTGCTGCTGGCCGGCCTGGCGCTGCTGGCGCCGGCCGCCCGTTCGCCGTGGGCACTGGGGGCTGTCGGCGTCGCCCACGCGGCCACCCTGGCCGAAGACAAAGTGGTGGTGGGCGATAACTTCACCCTGAGCGCCGGCGACGAGATCGACGGCAACCTGATCGTCCTGGGCGGCAACGTCACCGTGGAGGACGGCGCCCGCGTCACTGGCAACCTGGTGGTCTTCGGCGGCAACGTCTCGCTGGCCGGCGAGGTGGGCGAAGATCTGGTGGTCTTCGGCGGCAACGCCGAACTGCTGGGCACGGCCGTGGTGGAGGGCCAGTTGGTCACCTCCGGCGGCTCCATCTCGCGCGCCGAAGGCTCGGAGGTGAAGGGCGGCGAGACCCAGAGCGTGGGGCCGAGCTTCCCGTGGCGGCCGGTGGTGGTCACGCCTACGCCCGGCCCGCTCGACGTCCTGATCGACTTTATCTGGGGCGGCGTGCGGACGGTGGCGCTGGCGGTGGTCATCAGCCTGTTGGCCGTGTTGGTGGCGCTGCTGCTGCCTGAACCCACCGCGCGGGTGAGCGCGGCCCTGGCCGGCGCGCCCGTCGCGGCCGGCGGCGTGGGACTGCTGACCCTGATCGCAGTGCCGGTATTGAGCGTGCTGATGGCCATCACGCTCTGCCTGATCCCGTTCAGCTTCCTGGCGCTGATGGCCTACACCGTGGCCCTGCTCTTCGGCTGGCTGGCGCTGGGCGCCCTGCTCGGCGAGCGGCTGGCCGGCGCCTTGCGCTGGCAGGCGTTGAGCCCCGTGCTGGCGGCCGGTTTGGGTGCCGGCCTGATCACGCTGGTGGTGGGCGGCATCGGCCTGCTGCCCGTCTTCGGCGGCCTGCTCAGCGGCCTGACCCAGACCGTGCTGTTGAGCCTGGGCCTGGGCGCCGTGACCCTGACGCGCTTTGGCGCGCGGCCTTACCTGACCGCCGCGCCCCTGTCGCCGGCCGCTCCGCCGCCCAGCGCCCCCGAGCCGCCGCCGGCGCCTCCACCGGGTGATCCGGGCCTCTGAAGTAAACACAAGGGCGACCCCGCGGGGCCGCCCTTTTTTGTTGGCGAGGCGCGGCGCTTGGCCGCCGAGAGCGCCGTTGCCCGGCGCTGGTTCTCAGCCCGTCACGCTCACCTGAACCTGCACGCCCTGCCGGTCCACCGGCAGCACAAAGGTGCGGCTGGCCAGGCCGGCCGCCTCAAAGGCCGCCTTCATGGCGTTGGCGATATCCCAATGGCGGTCCGGCGCAAAAGCGGCCAGCGCCGGGCCGGCCCCGGAGAGCGCCACGGCCGCCGCGCCGGCCTTGCGCGCCGCCACCACCGCCTCGTCAAAGCCGGGGATGAGCGCTTTGCGGTAAGGCTGGTGCAGGCGGTCCGCCATAGCGAAGCGCAGCAATTCAAAATCCAGCTGGGTGAAGGCCTGCACCGTGAATAAGGCCCGGCCGATGTTGAAGACCGCGTCCTTCAACGGCACCTGGGCCGGCAGGGCCGCGCGGGCTTCGGCCGTGGAGAGCCGCAGGTCCGGCAGGACGATGACGACCTTGAGCGGCGGCACCGGCAGCGCTTTCACCAGCAGCTCGTCGCCGCTGTGGCTGGCCAGGGTCAGCCCGCCAAACAGCGCGGCCGAGACGTTGTCCGGGTGGCCTTCGATCTCGGTCGCCAGGCGCAGCAGGTCGTCGCGGGTCAGGCGCGCGTCCACCAGCGCGTTGGCGGCCGCCAGGCCGCCCACGATGGCGGCCGAGGAGGAGCCCAGGCCGGAGCCGACCGGGATGCCGTTGACGGCGTGCACGCGCAGGCCGGCCGGCCGGCGGCCGGCTTTTTCGAAGACGACCTCGGCCGACCGGGCGATCAGGTTGGTGGCGTCCAGGGCGACGCGGTCCTCGCCTTCGCCTTCGACGTCGATCTCCAGGCCCCGGCTGGTCTCGTACAGCTCCACGGTGTTGCGCAGGCTGAGCGCCAGCGCCAGGCAGTCAAAGCCGGGGCCGAGGTTGGCGGTGGAAGCGGGGACGGTGACGGTAGCTTTTTTCATGCGGTGACGACAGGCAAACGGCGGTGGACGGCGGTCACCCGCCATCCCTCGGCCGGCGGCTACTTAATGTCCCAGCACCTGGTGCGGCACGTAAGGCTCTTCCAAGGACCGGCACTCGTCGTCGGTCAGGGTGAGGGTGAGGGCGCTCAGGGCTTCTTCGAGCTGGTACGGCTTGCTGGCGCCGATGATGGGCGCGGTCAGGCCGGGCTGGCGCAGGATCCAGGCCAGGGCGATCTGCGCCGGCGAGACGCCGCGCTGCTGGGCGAGCGCCGCGCAGCGCTCAGCCACCTCGAAATCGGCCGGCGTGTAGTACATCTGGTGGGCGAAGGCGTCGGTGCGAGCGCGTTCGGTTTCGCCGCCCTTCTGGGCCGTGCGATTGCCGGCCAGGAAGCCGCGCGCCAGCGGGCTCCACGGGATCACGCCCACGCCCTCCGCCCGGCAGAGCGGCAGCATCTCGCGTTCCTCCTCGCGGTAGATCAGGTTGTAGT
>JAEURL010000520.1 GCA_016789165.1 Anaerolineales bacterium
CTGCCAGCAGTTCGGCGTTGAGCAGAGCGCCGCCGGCCGCGCCGCGGCTGGTGTTGTGCGAGAGGACCACCAGCTTGAGGTGGAAGAGCGGGTCCGGCCGCACCCGCCCGACCACCGTGGTCATGCCGCGGCCGGCGTCACGGTCACGGCGCGGCTGCGGCCGGTCGGCCTCCGGGCGGACCTCGATGGCGGGCGTCGGCGCGGAGGGCAGGCCGCGCACCACGGCCGGCGCCTGGAAGCCGCGCAGCACGTCCCCGGCCGCCTCCGGCGCCGGGGCGCGCTCAAACTCCAACGAGGCGCAGACCAGGTGGCCGTCCGTCACGGCCACGCGGTTGGTGTGGGCGGAGAGCTGGAACCCGGCCAAGGCGACGGCTTGGCCATCGAATTGGCCCAGCATCTTGCGCGGCTCGCTCTCCACCTTCTCCTCCTCGCCGCCGATGTAGGGCACCACGTTGTCCACGGCGTCGAGCGAGGCCACGCCGGGGTAGCCGGCGCCGGAGAGCGCCTGCATGGACACCAGGAAGCCGCGCCGCAGGCCGAAGGCGTCGTGCAGGGCGCGCAGGGCGATGGTCAGGCCGCTGCTGGTGCAGTTGGGGTTGGTGACGATGAAGCCCGGCCAGCCGCGCGCGCGGCGCTGGCGCTCGATCAAGCCGGTGTGGTCCGGGTTGACCTCCGGGATCAGCAGCGGCACGTCATCCCACATGCGGTGCGCGGAGGCGTTGGAGCAGACGGCCAGGCCGGCCGCGGCCAGCGCCGGCTCCGCCTCGCGGGCCTGGTCCGTCGGCAGGGCCGAGAAGGCCAGCTGCGCGTCAAAGCCGGGCGCCGTCGGCCCAATCCGCAGGCCGCGCGCGTAGTCCGGCACCGAGCCGGGCAGCACCCAGCGCACGGCCTCGCCGTACACCTGCCCCACCGTCCGGTCCGAGCCGGTGAGGGCGGCCACCTCAAACCAGGGATGGTTCTCCAGCAGCTGCACAAAACGCTGGCCGACCGCGCCCGTGGCGCCCAGAATGGCAACCTTGATCTTCGACATCGTTTTCTCCTCGGCCGTTCCGGCCGTCTGTTGAGCGGGCCTGAGCCGGCCGCCTCACCCGCCCACGGTCTCGATCATCTGGTGGATGGCGCGCACGGCCTCATCCGCCTGGCCGGCCTCCACCACCAGGCTGATGCTGCACTCGGACGAGCCCTGGGCGATGACGACCACGTTGACGCCCGCCGCGCCCAGCGCGCTGAACACGCGGCCGGCGATGCCGGGCGTGTGGCGCATGCCGGCGCCCACCACGGTCACCACCGCGCACTCGGGCGAGGCCGTGATGGTGTCGATATCGCCGCGCGCGAACTCCAGCCGGAACTCCTCCTCCAGCGCCTGCTGCACGGTTTCCGAGGCGGCGCGCGGGACCACGAAGCAGATGCTCTGCTCGGACGAGGCCTGCGAGATGAGCGAGATGCTGGTGCGGGTGCGGGCCACGGCCGCGAAGGTGCGGGCGGCGATGCCCGGGATGCCCATCATGCCGCGGCCCTCCAGCGTCAGGATGCACTGGCCGCGGAAGGCCGTCACCGCCCGGACGCTGCCCTGGACCGGGCCGCTGTCGGCCACGATGCGCGTGCCGGGCAGCTCGGGCTGGAAGGTGTTCTTCACCCACAGGGCGATGCCGCGCTCCACCACCGGGCGGATGGTCTTGGGGTGCAGCACCTTGGCCCCGTAATAGGCCAGCTCGGAGATCTCGCGGAAGGTCATCTCCGGCAGGGTGCGGGCGGCCTTCACCACGCGCGGGTCGGCCGTCATCACGCCGGTGACGTCGGTCCAGATCCAGACCTCGCGCGCCTCCAGGGCCACGCCGAAGATCGCGCCGGAGAAATCGCTGCCGCCGCGCCCGAGCGTGGTCACCACGCCGGCCCGCGTGGCGCCGATGAAGCCGGTGATGACGGGCACCACGCCGGCCGCCAGCAGGGGCTGCACCACGCTGGCCGCCCGGGCGCGGGTGGCCTCCATGTCCGGCGAGGCCGCCTGGTAAACCGAGTCGGTCAGCACCACCTCGGCCGCGTCCACCGGCCGGGCCGGCACCCCGGCGCGCTCCAGGGCGGCGGCCACCAGCGGCGCGCTCATGCGCTCGCCCAGCGCGGCGATGGCGTCCAGCGCGCGCGGCGAGGCCTCGCCCAGCACGCCGATGGCGTGGCACAGGGCCGCAAACTCGTCCAGGCAGGCCGTGATATGGTCCGCCACGCCCGGGGCGGCCGGCGCCAGCTCGCGCAGGGCGGCCAGGTGCTTCTCGCGCAGCTTCTCGGCCGCCGCCGGCGCCAGGTGGGCCTCGCCCCGCTCGGCGGCGTGGGCGGTGTGCAGCAGGATGTCGGTGACCCCGCTCATGGCCGAGACCACCACCGCCACCCCCGGCCAGCGCGTCCGCCCGGCGCGCACGATCTCGATCAGCTGGCGGATGGCCGCCGCCCCGCCGACCGAGGTGCCGCCGAATTTCATGACCACGGTATCCAGCATGTCAGGCTCCAGAATAGAAAACGCGGAGCCGTGTCGCTCCGCGTTGAGTGTGCGCCAGTTTCAGGCACCTACGTCTACGCCGAAGCGCCGGCCTCCGGGGAGGCGGTCATAGTGCGCATGGTCGTAGTCGTGAGGTGCCGGTCCGCGTTCATCGTGCGACAAAGTAACACGAAACCGCCGCGGGTGTCAATTGGCCGAATCATCCGAAAGGTGGCGGCCCAGGAAGGTGAGCATGCGCGCCCAAGCGTCCTGGGCGGCGGCGGCGTTGGCCTCGCCCGGCCGGCCGTTGGCGAAGGAATGCGCGGCGCCGGGATAGATCTTGATGTCGTGCTCGATGCGGTACTCTTCCAGGGCGGCCTGCAGCTGCCGGCCGGCCGCCGTGCTGAAGTCCGGGTCCGGATAGGAGCCCACCACCGGGCACAGGCGCTGCACGGCCTCCAGCGGGCGCGGGTTGGCGGCGTAGAACGGGGCGATGACCTTCAGGCGCTGGTCGGTGCAGGCCAGGCAGATGGCGAAGTTCCCGCCCATGCAAAAGCCAACCGCCCCCAGCCGGCCGGCGTCCACATACGGCTGGGCGGCCAGGGTGTCCAGGGCCGCGCGCAGGTCCGCCAGGGCGCCGTGCCCGAGGGAGTTGAAGAGCATCCCGCCAAAAAAGCGGAACATGCAGACGGCCCGGTTGCGGCCCGCGAACAGGTCCACGGCCAGGGCCGCATAGCCGGCCTCGGCCAGCCGCCGGGCGATGCCGCGGATGTCGTCGTTCAGGCCGTAGGCCTCGTGGATCACCACCAGCGCCGGGAACGGCCCCGGCCCCTCCGGCCGGGCCGCGTAGGCCGCCAGCTGCGCCGGGCCGGAGGTGAAGGTGATGGTTTCGGTGAGGGGCGGCACGGTGGCGGAGGGCCTGGTCAGCGCTCTTTGCGGGCCGGGGCCGGCCGCAGCATGCGCCGGATCTTGAGCGCCAGGTGGACGGCCAGGCGCGTGTCCGGGTTGTTCATGTCGATGCCGGCCAGCTGGCCGATGCGCTCCATGCGGTAGAGCAGCGAGTTGCGGTGGATGAAAAGCTTCTCGGCCGTCTGGCTCAGGTTGCCCAGCCGGTCGCAGAAGGCCTCCAGCGTCTCGAGCAGGTCCCCGCTGCCTTCATAGTCCATCAGCGGGCCGAGCACCTCCCGGCAGAACGATTCCAGCTCCGGGCTGCCCTCGAGCTGGAACAGCAGCCGGTACACCGAGAGGTCGCCGAAGAACAGCGGCGCGCGCTCGTGCAAGCGCACGGCCATGGAGAGCGACTGGGCGGCTTCGCGGTGCGAGTCCTTCCAGTCCTGCAGCTCGGCGGCCGGCCGGCCCAGGCCGCAGTGCGCGGCCTGCTGTGGGTATTCCTCGCCCGCCGCCCGGTGGATGGCTGCCGCCAGCCGCAGCGCCGCCTCCGGCCGGCCGGCGTCGGCCACGGCGCAGAAGACCACCACCTCGTTGTTGCGCAGCCGGATCAGGGCGTTCAGGCCCAGCTTGGCCACGGACTGGTTGATCAGGGTCTCCAGGCGGCGCAGGCTGGGCGCCTCGCCCGGCCGGCTGGCCCAGCGCCAAATCTGGGCGGCGTGCGGGGGCTCCACGTCATAGCCGATGCGCTGCGCCCAGCGCACCAGTTCGTCCAGCGGCACCGAGCCGGTCAGCACCGCGTCCACAAAATCGCCGTGGGCGCGCTTCTCGGCCTCGTTGACGGCCTTGGCCTTGGCCATCTCCAGGGCGCAGGCGGCGGCGCCGTGCTCCACCACCAACTGGTCCAGGGCGTCAATCTCGCCGGCCCGGCCCACCACGGAGAGGTAGCCGCGCGCCATGCCCTTGGCCACAATCGGGCACACCAGCCGGATCAGGTCGTTGGCCAGGGACTGGTCGCGCCAGCCGCCCACCGCCGCCTGCCGGCGATCACGCAGGGCCTCCGGCAGATGGCTCCAGGAGCGCAGGGCCTCCAGGGCGGCCGGCCAGCCCTCGGCCAGGCCGGGCGGCACCGCCTCGGCCAGCGGCTGCAGGCGCTTGTCCTGCACCAGGACCGCCTTGCCGGTCAGCTCCGACATGGCCTGCGCCAGGCCCGGCAGGCCCACGCCCTCCACCGACAGACGCGCCAGGGTCTGGTAGATCTGCCCGCCGCGGTTGATCAGATACGACTGGCGGTTGACGATCAGCTCCAGGGCGGCATGCTGGATATCGCGCAGGGAATTTTCGGCCGGCAAGGCCAGGATGGGCAGGTCCGCCTTGGCCGGCGGTTCGTCGCCGGCCAGCGCCACGGCCGTCACGCCGCGCTCCGCCCAGGCGGCCAGTTCCTTGCGGGCCGGCAGGCTGACGCACAGGACGACGTCGCCGGTCTGCGGCGCCACGCCGCTCCCGGCCGCCACCACCCAGCGCGCTTCGCGTTCGCGCGTGGCCGCCGTCAGGCCCGTCACGCCCCGCGGAAAGGCCAGGCGCACCAGTTCGCCCAGGGAGACTTGAGAATTGGAGACAGGCATCGACCGTCTGATTTTTGAAGGGGATTGCTTTCGATTATATCCCTGTTTCCACGCTCGTTGCCGGGGTGTTTCCAGGTCCGGCCGGCCCCGGTATACTGCGCACGGCCGGCCCAGGCCGGCCGCGCTTTAGCTCAGGAGAGAGACGATGTCCTTCTTTGAAGCCCGCCGCGCCGGCTTCCTCATCAGCACCGACCCCGCCCGCCTGGATGTGCCCGCCCTGCACGCCTTCCTCAGCGAGCGCGCCTACTGGGCCTTGGGCCGGCCGCTGGCGGTGGTGGAGCGCTCGGTCCAGCACTCGCTGTGCTTCGGGTTGTACGCCGCGGCCGGCGGGAGCCAGATCGGCTTTGCGCGCGTGGTCACCGATTACGCCACCTTCGCCTGGCTGTGTGACGTGTTTGTGCTGGAGGCCTACCGCGGCCAGGGGCTGAGCAAGTGGCTGATCGAGACCATCGTGGCCCACCCGGACCTGGCCGGCCTGCGCCGCTTCCTGCTGGCCACCCGCGACGCCCACGGCCTTTACCAGCGCTACGGCGGCTTCACGCCGCTGCAAGCCCCGGAGCGCTGGCTGGAGCGTTTCAACCCCGGCCCGCCGCCTTCGGCAACCTGAACCAAAATCGGCGTCCGCTTTTCTCCAGGCGGCCGGCGGCCAGGACCTTGCGCCCGGCCGGTGCGCCCCCTAGAATAACGGTTAGCGTTCCCACCGCTGGCCTATGCCCCAACCCGTCCACTGCCTCGCCGTCCGCCCGCGTTCGGCCGCCAATCCGCGCGACCGCCGCCTGCTGGCTGACGCCCACGCGCTCGGGCTGACCGCCGTCACCGCCCTGCAGGCCGCCGACCTGTACTTCCTGGCCGGCGACTTGGCCGCCGCGGACCAGCTGCGCCTGGCCCAGGACCTGCTCAGTGACCCGCTGATCGAGCGGCACGAGTGGCGCGCGGCGCGGACGCCGGCCCTGGGCCGGGGCCGCCACCTGATCGAAGTGGCACTGCGGCCCGGCGTCACCGACCCGGTGGCCGAGCAGATCGTGCGCGCCGCCGCCGAGCTGGGCGTGCCGCAGGTGCGCGCCGCCGCCACCGGCCAGCGCTACCTGATCCACGGCCGGCTGACGGAGGCCGACCTGCACCGGCTGGCGCACGGCCTGCTGGCCAATCCCGTCATCCAGCACTACGCCCTCGGCCCCATCGCGCCCAGCTTCCCGGAGCCGGCCGCCGCCTCGGACCGCACCGAGGTCATCCCGGTCCGCGCCCTGGAGGCGGCCGGCGCGCTGGCCCGCTCGCCAGCGCGCCGCGCCGCGCGGGGCCGGGGGCGGGTGGGGGCCCGGCCGGCCGGCTGGCGGGGCGGCCGGCCCGC
>JAEURL010000536.1 GCA_016789165.1 Anaerolineales bacterium
GACAAGCTCGCGCAATTCACGGCCGCGGGCCGGCCCACCTACCTGCACTTCGATATCGACGCGCTGAACCTGGCGCTGGCGCCGGGCGTGAACTATCCCGCGCCGGGCGGCCTGTCGCTCGAGGCCGCGCTGACCGCCGCCCGGCAGGTCCGCCCGCACCTGGCCGCGGTCGCCCTGACCGCCGTGGACCCGGAACGCGACCCCAGCGGGCTGACCGTCCAAACCGGGCTGGCCGTGCTGGCCGGCCTGCTGACCGAAACCAGTTAAAACAAAAAGGGCCAAGGCGGCCGGCCCTGGCCCGAGGTTGGACAGCCACGGTCAGCGGTTGGTGAACCGGTAGCCCACGCCCCGCGACGTGATGATGTAATCCGGCTTATCCGGGTTACGCTCGATCTTCTTGCGCAGATAGTGGACATACAGCTTGAGGCTTTCGGTGGCGTCGCCGTATTCCGGCCCCCAGGCCTGGGCGATCAGCTCGCTGCGCGTCAGCACCCGGCCGGCGTTGCGCGCCAGCAGTGAGAGCAGCGCAAACTCCTTGGGCGTCAGCTCCACCAGCTGGCCGCGCACGAACACCTCGCGGGTGAGGAAGTTGATACGCAGCTCGGCGTTGTTGAAGGCCAGCTCATCCGTCGTCTTATGATCGGACGACTGCCGGCGCAGGTGGGCTTTGACGCGCGCCACCAGCTCCCGGTTGTCGAAAGGTTTGACGATGTAATCGTCGCCCCCGATCTCCAGGCCCTTGACCACATCCTTGATGCCGGATTTGGCGGTGATAAACATGACCGGCACTTCCGAGAACTCCCGCATCCGGCGGCAGACCTCCCAGCCGTCCATATCTGGCATCATCACGTCCAGCAGCACCATATCTGGCTTTTGGTCCTGCGCCAGGCGCAGGCCTTCCATCGGCGAGGCGGTGGTGATGGACTGGAAACCGTTGTGCTGCAGGAGCGTGCTGACCAGCCAGAGCGTGTTCTCGTCGTCGTCGATGACCAGGATCTTCTCGGCCATGATGCTCGTTAACCTTTATGGGGGGTTAGTTAGAAAAGTCTAACATGGCCGCCCCACAAACGCAAACCAGACTAAAGGACTACTGAACCCAAACCCTTCTTACGAGCCGCCAACTTACCGGCCCTTTGGCGCGGCCGGCGTTTGAATATCGTTGCAAGCGATTGGCCCGTTGGCCCTGGCCGGCCAGCCCGCTCTTGGGCCAGCCGAACACCCGTGCTATACTCGCGATAATGACCCTGGAGCTCAACCAACTCTCCGATCAGGTTCAGGCTTTGAGCGCCACGGCGGCTGAACGGCTGGCCAGCCTGGAGCGCCAGAGGCCGGCGGCCGAGGCCCGCCTGCGCGCCATCGGCCTGGCCGATGACGAACTGCAGGGCAAGGTGCGGGCCGCGCTGCGCTACCGCTGGGCCGGCGCCATCCCCGCCGCCGAGCCCGTGGATGCCGCCTTCCCCTGCCCGCCGCACCCGGCGCGTGCCAACGTCCTGGCCGCCGACGGCTCGCAGGTCTACCCGGACCGGCACGGCGTGGCGCTCTATTACCTGATCAACGTCGGCAGCATCGCCTTCCGGCACGGCTCCGGCGAGGCGCCGCGTGTGGCCTCGCGGCCGGCGGTCTTCTACGAGGACGCCGACCTGTACGAAGAAGAGGGCCGCCAGAAGCCGGTGGAGAAGATCGACGCCGAACGCGACCGGCGTGAGCTGGGCGAGCTGGCGCGGCTGGCGGCGGCCAACGCCGACGCGCCGGCCGTGGCCCTGCTGGACAACGGCCTGCTGCTGTACTTCTCGCTGCAGGCCCAGGACCGGGCCGAGATCAAGCGCGAGCTGGCGCCTTACCTGGCGCACCTCTCCGCCCTGCGCGACAGCGGCGCGGCGGTGGCCGGCATCGTGGACCGGCCGCGCGCCGCCGGGGTGGCCCGCCTGCTGCACCTGCACACCCTGCCCATGGAGGCGCTCAAGGACCACGCCGACCTGTTCCAGCAGGACGCGGACTTTCGCCATCTGACCGACGGCGCGCTGTTCGCCGACCGGCTGCAGCCCGGCGAGCGCAGCGCGCTCTTTGAAAACGGGTCGCCGGCCAACCTGGATCACTTCCAGCCGGCCGGCCACTCGGTCTTCTTCTTCTACCTCAACCCCGGCCCCGCCGGCCGGCACGCGCTGCTGCGCGTGGAGGTGCCGGAGTGGGTGGCCCACGACCCGGCCCGGCTGGACCTGGTGCACGCCGCCCTGGTGGAGCAGTGCCGGGCCACCGGCGGCTTCCCGTACGTCCTGATGCGCGCCCATGAGCTGGCCGTGGTGACAGTGGCCGAGCGGCGCGAGCTGGAGCAGATGGTGGTGGCGGCGCTGGTGCGGCGCGGGCTGAGCCTGAGCGTCTCGCACAAGGCGCAGGGCAAAGCCTGGACCGGCGCCGGCCGGCGGCGCTACCCCTAAACCGCCACGGCTGACCGATCTCGGCCCACCGGCCGCCGGCCAAGGGAGACCCGCACATGCTCAATGAACACATCGGCCGCCTGCTGCGCAGCGCCACCACCGGCTTCGTCTTCGGCTGTCAGGTGCCGGAGCCGGACGTGCCGCGCTTTGGTGATTTCGTGCGCGCGCCCGTCCAGCGCGGCCGGGGCGACGTGCTCGGCCTGGTGTATGACCTGGTGGTGCAGGACGACGCCTTCGTGCGCCCGCTGGTGGCGGCGCCGGACCTGACCGACGAATACGTACTGGACCAGCGCCTGAACCGCCAGGTGCCGATCGAAGTCAGCGTGCTGGCGGTGGGCTACCGCGCCGAGGCCGGCTTCGTGCAGGGGCTGCCGCCCCAGCCGCCGCTGACGCTGGACGTCATCCACCTGTGCGCGCCGGAGGAAGTGCGCGCCTTCACCGAGCGCCTGGACTTCCTGCGCCTGATCGTGGACTCGGCCGAGGCGCCGGCCGACGAACTGCTGGCGGTGGCGCTCAGCCGCGCGGCGGAGGCCTGGCCGGCCGCCGAGCGCGAGGCCTTCCGCCGCCGGGCCGGCCGCGAGCTGGCGCGCCTGCTCCCGCGCGACCTGCCGCGCCTGGAACGCCTCCTGCGCCGCCTGCGGCCCTGAGCCACGGATTGCGCAGATTAGACAGACAAACCAGAGGGGGTAGAAATGCCAGAACTTCTATATCACGACCTGACCTATGCCGTTATTGGAGCCGCGATGGAAGTGCACCGCCAATTGGGGCCGGGCTTCTTGGAAGCGATTTACCAACGCGCCCTGGTTCATGAACTCACCTTGCAGACTATCGCCATCGAACAACAACGCGCTTTACCAATCCACTACAAGGGCCTCCTGCTTGGCGAATACCGCGCCGACCTGGTCGTTGATCACAAGCTCATTGTGGAGCTCAAAGCCGTTGCCTCCATCAACGCCGCCCATCTGGCCCAGGCGCGCCACTATCTTGCGGCGACCGGCTTACGCCTGGCACTGGTGCTCAACTTTGGCGCTCCATCCCTGCAACACAAGCGTGTCATCGTTTAACTCCGGCTCCGTGCCATCCGTGTAATCGGTGGCAAAGGATTTCATCCATGGCCTTCCGTTCTGAACTCGACGAATTCTTCCGCCGCGAGCGCCGGCCGCGTCTGGGGCTGGTGGTGGGCGGCTCGCTCTCCGCCGGCGTCGACGTCAAGCTCGACCCCGGCGATGTGGACCGCGGCGTGGCGCCCGGCACCGTCATCGAGGAGCTGGCCGTCGGCAAGTACGTGGTGATCGAGGGCGCCTCCGGCCGGCGCTTCTTCTCGCTCATCACCGACATCGCCCTCGACCACACCAACCCGGACCTACTCAAGTCCCCGCCGGCCGGCGACGACACCTTCACCCAGTTCGTCTACGGCGCCGAGCTGGCCTTCGGCCGCCTGAACGTGGCCCCCATGCTGGTGCTGGAGCAGGACTCCGAGACGCCCAAGCCCGTCAAGACCATCCCCGCCCACTTCACGCCCGTCTTCGAGGCCACCCCCGAAGACGTGGA
>JAEURL010000556.1 GCA_016789165.1 Anaerolineales bacterium
ATCCCATCCCCGGGCCTGTTGACGGCCGCGCGGACGCCGGCCGTGGTATTGAGCGCGCTGACGGCGGCGCTGGTCCTGCTGATCGGAGTTGAGGCGCGCGGGCTGGGCGTGGGCCTGACGGCCGGGTTGCTCCTGGCTGCCCATCCCCTGCTGCTGCTGCACGGCCGGCGGGCGATGGGCGAGGCGCCAATGCTCTGGGCCTCGGCGCTGGTCATGCTGGCCGGGATCTGGCTCGGGCGGCGGCTGGCGGCCGGCCGGCCGGGCTGGCGGGGCTGGCCATAGCCAGCAAACAGAGCGCGCTGGCCGTCGTCGTGGCGGCGCTGGCGCCGGCCAGCCTGGCGGTGGCCGGTGAGCCGGCCGCGCGCCGCCGGCGCCTGGTCCACCTGGCGCTATTGTGGGCGGTGGCCGGCCTGGCAGCCGGCGGGCTCTGGCTGGCCCTCAACCCCGTGGCCTGGGCTGCGCCGCGCGAGGCGCTGGCCGCCATGCTCGCGGCCCGCACCGGGCTCCTGGAGAGCCAGCTGGCCGTCCTGCGCCAGGCGGCGCCGGCCCAGGTGCGGCCCACCGCCGCCGACCGGCTGCGCGCGGCTCTGCTGCAGTTGTTCCTGCAGCCGCCGGCGGTCTGGGATTTGCCGGTGGCCAACCACCTGGGCTATCTGGAGCCGCAGGCCCGCGCTTACTTCGCGGCGCCCCTGCGCCCGGGGTCGCCGGCCGGGGGCGCATTGCTGCTGGGCCTGAGCACGGCCGGCCTGGCTTTCAGCGCCCTGCGGCTGGGCCGGGACCGGCTGGGGCCGGCCACCCGCGCTGAGCAAAGCCTGTGGGCCTGGGGCCTGGCCACGCTGGCCTTCACGGCCGCGGCCGTGGCCGTCGATTGGCAGCGCTATTTTCTGCCGCTTTTGCCACCGGTCTGTCTGTTCGCGGCGCTGGGGGCCGAGGGCCTGGCCGCGCCGCTTGTAGCGCGCTGGAAGCGCTGACTGGGAAAGAGCTATGACCAAACTTGGTGATCAACAACGACAGTGGGAAGAGCACCTCCTCGGGCCGGCTCTGCGCAAACACCGTGAGCGCCGGCCGGCGTTCGAGACCTCCTCCGGCATCCCGCTGGAGCGCCTGTATCTGCCGGCCGACCCGGACCCGGATTACGCCGAGCGGCTCGGCTTTCCGGGCGATTACCCGTTCACGCGCGGCATCCAGCCCACCATGTACCGCGGGCGTTTCTGGACCATGCGCCAGTACGCGGGCTACGCCACCGCCGAAGAGTCCAACGCCCGCTACAAGTTCCTGCTCAGCCAGGGCCAGACCGGGCTCTCGGTGGCCTTTGACCTGCCGACCCAGATCGGCTACGACGCCGACGACCCGTTGGCGCTGGGCGAGGTGGGCAAGGTGGGTGTGTCGGTCTCGTCGCTGGAGGACATGGCGCAGTTGTTTGACGGCATCCCGCTGGACCAGGTCAGCACCAGCATGACCATCAACGCGCCGGCCGGCATCCTGCTTGCGCTTTACATCGCCGTGGGCAAGCGCCAGGGTGTGGCGGCGCACGCCTTGCGCGGCACCATCCAGAACGACATCCTCAAAGAGTACATCGCCCGCGGCACCTACATTTTCCCGCCGGCGCCGTCCATGCGCCTGATCACGGATATCTTCCGCTTCTGCCGGGCGGAAGTGCCGCAGTGGAACACCATCTCGATTTCGGGCTACCATATCCGCGAGGCCGGCAGCACGGCCGTGCAGGAGGTGGCCTTCACTCTGGCCAATGCCATCGCCTACGTGCAGGCGGCGCTGGAGGCCGGCCTGGCCGTGGACGAGTTTGCGCCGCAGCTCTCTTTCTTCTTCAACGCCCACAACCAGTTCTTGGAGGAAGTGGCCAAATTCCGGGCCGCCCGCCGGCTGTGGGCCCGGATCATGCGCGAGCGTTTTGGCGCCCAGGACCCGCGCTCGTGGATGCTGCGCTTCCACACCCAGACGGGCGGCTCCACCCTCACCGCCCAGCAGCCGGAGAACAACATCGTGCGGGTGGCCCTCCAGGCCCTGGCGGCCGTCCTGGGCGGCACCCAAAGCCTGCACACCAACAGCATGGACGAGGCACTGGCCTTGCCCACCGCCCACGCGGCGCAGATCGCCCTGCGCACCCAGCAGGTGATCGCCCATGAATCTGGGGTTGGGGATACGATTGATCCGCTGGCCGGCGCGTATGTCATCGAGCAGTTGACGGACGCCATCGAGCAGCGCGCCGAGGCCTACCTGCGTCAGATCGACGAGCGGGGCGGCGCGCTGCGCGCCATCGAAGAGGGCTATATCCAGGGGGAGATCCAAGAGGCCGCCTACGCCTACCAGCGGGCAGTGGAGCAACAGGACCAGGTGGTGGTGGGCGTCAATGCCTTTGCGGCTGCCGAGGCCGAGGCCGGCGGCGTCGAACGCCTGAAGATCGATCCGGCCAGCGAGGCCCGCGCCCGCGCCCGCCTGGCCGCATTGCGCGCCCGCCGTGATAACGGGCGCGTGGCCGAACTGCGCAGCCAGTTGGAGCAGGCGGCGCGCGGCTCAGACAACCTGATCCCGCTTTTTATCACCTGTGTGGAAAACGACGTCACGGTGGGCGAAATCTGCCATACCCTGCGCGGCGTGTGGGGCGAGTTCAAACCGGCCCGCTAGCCCGCCCTTCAGGAGCTCTATGTCCTCCTTCAAAACCCTGCGCATCAACCATATCGCCCTGGTGGTGGGCGAGCTCGACGCGCCGCTCCACTTCTGGCGCGATGGCCTGGGGCTGGCGCTGGCCCAGACCGAGGCCGTGCCCGAGCAGCAGGCGGAGGTGGCCTTTCTGCCGGTGGGCGAGAGCCACGTGGAACTGGTCCAGCCCACCACGTCGGACTCCGGCCTGGCGCGCTTCCTGGCCAAGCGCGGACCCGGCATGCACCACGTCTGCGTCGAAGTTGACAACATCCGCGCGGCTCTGGCACACCTCAAAGGCTTGGGCTTCCGGCTGATCGACGAGACGCCGCGCCTCGGCCACGCTGGGCGGCAATACGCCTTTATCCACCCGGAAAGTGCCCAGGGCGTGCTGGTGGAGCTATATGAACTGCCGCCGGCCGGATCGCAGTAGTACTAAATATTGACCTAACGCATTCTAACGGAAACTATCAGAATTTTTATTGTGTCGGGCTTGGTTCAGCCCTATAATGCGTGCAAGTTAGCAGGGTTCGCTCGGTTCCGCATCTGACAATTCGCACATTTATTCAGAAAGGACCTTCTCCTATGCTCACTTTCAAAGATAACAAGGGCCAGGGCCTGGTCGAGTACGCGCTGATCCTCGTGCTGGTCGCCGTGGTCGTGATCGTCGTGCTGGCGATCCTGGGCCCGACGATTGGCAACGTCTTCAGCAACATCATCCGCGCCATCTAGTCCGTCACGCTTCACCCTGCCTAACCCAACGGCCTCGCCAATTGGCGAGGCCGTTTGATTTAAGGCCAGGGCGGGGGAACGGGTTGGGTTCAGCCGGCCGGCTGGCGGCGGCTATGCCGCCAGTACAACAGCGGCCCAAAGAGCGCGATGGCCGCGAACGCAAACCATTGGATGGCGTAACTCAAGTGGGGGCCGTCGCTCAGATCAACTGAGAAATCCAACAGCGGCAATTGGCCGGCGGAGGCGCCGCTGGTCTGCACCAGCACCAGCGGCAGCAGTGGATAGGGAACCTGGGCCTGAATCTGCTCGACGTCGAGCCAGAACCAGGCGTCCACGCGCGGCCGGTCCGGGCCAAGCACCGGATCAGCCGGCAGGAAATCCATCGTGCGGCGCGCCGGGAGACGCAATACACCCGTGATCACCACCTCCCCGGCCGGCGCCGGGTAGGCGCTGCGCGCTTCGGGCTCGGCCTGGGTGTACGGGATCCAGCCCCGGTCCACCAGCACGGCCGCCGGGTGGCCGGCCAGCCGCAGCGGCGTGAGGACGTGCACGCCGGGCGCGCCGTTGTGGGCCTGATTGCGCCAGACGATCTCCTGGCCGGCATCGAAGGTCCCGCGCGCCTCGGCCGGCCGGTAATCGAACTCGGCCAGGCCGCCGGCAAACAGGTCCGGCGTCACCGCGGCCG
>JAEURL010000583.1 GCA_016789165.1 Anaerolineales bacterium
GGGCGGCTTGCCACCCGGCGTCTTCAACGTTGTCACCGGCTACGGCGCTGAGTGCGGCGAACCGTTGGCGCGGCACCCCGGCGTGGCCGGCATCGCCTTGACCGGGTCCACGGCCACGGGCCTGAAGATCGCGGCCATTGCGGCCGAGCGCCTCAAGCGCGTGCAGCTGGAGTTGGGCGGCAAGAACCCGCTGCTGGTCCTGGACGACGTCGACCCTGGGCAGGCGGCCGAGATCGCGGCAGTGGGCGCCTTCTATCACGGCGGCCAGATCTGCATGTCCAGCGCCCGCATCGTGGCCGAGCGCCACGTGGCGCGGCCGTTCGCGGAGGCGCTGGCCGAGAAGGCGCGCCGGCTCCACCTGGGCGACCTGCGCGACGAGCGCACAGCGTATGGACCGCTCATCACCGCCCGCGCCCTGGCCAAGGTGAGCGCCCACGTCGAGGCGGCGCGGGCCGGCGGCGCCGAGGTGCTGGCCGGCGGCGCCGTGCACGCGGGGTTGACCTACCAGCCGACGGTGCTGTGGGATCCGCCGCGCCAGAGCGCGGCCTGGTGCGAGGAGACCTTCGGGCCGGTGGCGGCCGTGGTGCCGGCGGCCGACCTGGACGAGGCCCTGGCCATCGCCAACGCCAGCGACTACGGCCTGAGCGCAGGCATCCTCACCAACGACCTGACCCGCGGCCTGACGGCGGCCCGCCGCCTGCGCTGCGGGGCCGTCCACGTGGGCACGCACAGCTTTCAGAGCGATGCCCTGGCGCCGATCGGCGGCTTTGGGCTCTCGGGGATCGGGCGCAGCGGCGGCCATTACTCGGTGGAGCACTTCACCGAGCTGAAGTGGATCTCGCTGGAGCTGGGGGAGACCGCGCGCCCGTTCTGAAATCCGAGGCGGGCCGACAGCCGGCCGCCACCCCTTCCACCTCCTCGCCTGAAACCGAACCTCGTCCAAGTTGTGGCCGCTGGCCGGCGCTGGGCGCACTGGGACCAGCCGGGCGGCGGGCGGAGGCCCGTTGACAGGCGGCCGATTCACCCCTATTATATCCGTGACGGATATATACCAGCCGCCGTCCCGCCGGGGTCCGCCACGATGGCTTCTCAGACTCGCCCCACGCCCGACCAACTGCTGCCGCTCACGCCCGCGGTGTTTCACATTCAGCTGGCCCTGGCCGACGAGCCCAAGCATGGGTACAGCATCATGAAGACCGTCGAACAGCATTCCGGCGGGAAGGTGAGCATGGGGCCGGGCACGCTGTACGGCACGCTCAAACGCATGTTGAAGGCCGGCCTGGTCGAGGAGATAGACGGGCCGCCCGAACCAGCTGACGAGCGCCGCCGCTACTACCGCCTGACGCCCTTCGGCCGGCGCGTGCTCCGCGCCGAGGCGGAGCGCCTGGCCGCTGTGCTGAGGGTGGCGCAGGCCAAAAGTCTGCTGGCGGAGGCCGGCGAGGGGCAGCCATGGCCCTGATCCGGATTTCGATTGCCCTTTACCGCGGCCTGCTGCTGGCCTACCCGGCCGCGCACCGGCGGACCTATGGCCCCTTGATGCTGCAGTTGTTTCGCGACCTGTGCCGGGAGGCCGGATCCGCCGGCCTGGCCCGCCTGTGGGGGCGGACCGTGCCTGACCTGGCGGTGTCACTGGCCGCCGCCCATTGGGAGGCGGCCGAGGAGGCGCTCATGAGCCTGAACCGTTCGGTTGCGCCGGTGGCCTGGGGCCAGGTCGGGTTGGTGGTTGTGCCCGGCCTGTTGTTCGGCCTCGCCCGGGTGATTGGCCCGTTGGGGTGGCCGGCCGGCCTCAGCTTTCTGCTGGTGGCCCTCCTGGCCCTCGGGGGGCTCGTGGTGCGGCGGCGGCTGCCGGTGTGGGGTCTGCTGGCGCTGGGGCTGATCACGGGCTGGGCCATGCAGTGGCTGAGCGTCTGGCTGCCGGGGACACTCCCGCTGGGATTGCTGGGGCGTCGTGTCCCGGCGGCGGCCGACCTGGGCGTGCGCCTGCTGACCTCGCCCGCGACCCAGCAGGCGGTGGTCGCCTTCCCGCTGTGGCTCATCACCTTCTGGCTGCTGTGGCGGCACCGGCAGCCGGGCCGCTTAGCGGCCGGGGCCCTCCTGGTGGTGGGGCTGGCCGGGGTTGGCGCCGCTTTCCTGGTCGACGGCGGCACCCTGCTCGCGGCGGCCCTGGTGGGCCTGCCCCTGGCGTGGCGCTGGGGCTGCCGCTGGCGCGCCGCTACGGTTCGCTCGCCGCGCTGTTCACCCTGGGCGCCCTGAGCCAGCTGGTGCTGGCCGACTCGGATTACTATGGCGGGCGCCTGCTGAACACCCAGCCCCTTTATCCCTTCTATGTCATTGTGCTGGTCTGGCTGCTGGTGAG
>JAEURL010000607.1 GCA_016789165.1 Anaerolineales bacterium
TGGGTGCCGAGGCCGCCCGCCTCCTCGTTCAGGACGGCCGGGCCGTGGGCGTGGCCCTGGCCAACGGCGACGAGATCCGCGGCCGGCGCGTGATCTCGGCCCTGGACCCGCGCCGCACCTTCCTGGGCCTGGTGGACCCACTGGAGCTGGAGCCGGACTTCGTGCGCGCCGTGCAGAACCTCAAACTGCGCGGCGCGTGGGCCAAGGTCAACCTGGCGCTGGCCGGCCGGCCGCAGTTCCGGTCCGCGCCGGACCCGGCCGCCCTGCAGGGCACGCTCGTCCTCAGCCCGAGCCTGCCCTATCTGGAACGCGCCTACGATGCCGCCAAGTACGGCCAGGCCTCCGAGCAGCCCTACCTGGAGGCCGTGCTCCCGACCCTGGCCGACCCTGGCCTGGCGCCGGCCGGCCGGCACATCCTTTCCGTCCACGTCCAGTTCGCGCCCTATCATTTGAAAGGGGCCGGCTGGGACGATCAGCGCGCGGCCCTGGGCGAGCGGGTGGTGCAGGCCCTGGCCGAGCACGCGCCGGACCTGCCGGGCCTGATCCTGGAGCGCCAGGTGCTGACCCCCTTGGACCTGGAGCGGACCTTCGGCTTGACCGAGGGCAGCCTGTATCACGGCGAGATGATGCTCGACCAGATCCTGTTCATGCGGCCGGTGCCGGGCTGGGCCCAATACCGCACGCCGATCACGAACCTGTACCTATGCGGGCCGGGCACCCATCCGGGCGGCGGGGTCTCCGGGCTGCCGGGGCGTAATGCGGCGCGGGAAGTTCTGAAAGATATCCGGATGAGTCGTTGACGGAGCAGAAAGTCGGCCGGCCCCGCCATGCGCCCCCACCTGAGGATTGTCCCCGAGCCCCTGCTGCCGCAGATCCTGGCGGAGGCCCAGCGCATCCTGGCCGAGATCGGCGTGGAGGTGCGCGGCGCGCGGCTGAAGGAGCGCCTGCTGGCCCACGGCCTGCGGACAGCCGACACGGCCGGCGACGGCGAGCGCGTGCTCTTCCCGCCGGAGGTGGTGGCGCGCGCCATCGCCAGCGCGCCGCGCGAGTTCGCCCTGTACACGCGTGACGGCCGGCCGCACGCCCTGCTCGGCGGCGACCGCGTCCACTTCGTCCCCGGCTCCAGCGGCCTGAAGGTGCTGGACCACCGCACCGGCCAGACGCGCCTGGCGGACACCCGCGATTACGTGGACTACGTGCGGGTGGCGGACGGCCTGGAGCACCTGGCCTACCTGGCCACCGCCTTCTCCACCAACGACCTCGAGCCGCCGGTCTCGGACGCCTGGCGGCTGTACCTGACCCTGCTCAACTCGCTCAAGCCTGTCGTCAGCGGCGCCTTCAGCGAGCACGGCGTGCCGCGCATGGCCGAGATGATGGCGCTCTTCCGGCACGACCGGGCCGACCTGGTCGCCCGTCCGATGGCGGTCTTCACCATCACGGCCACGGGCCTATTCCGTTACAGCGAAGACTCGTGCCAGAACCTGCTGGACTGCGTGGAGTGGGGCATCCCGGTGGAGATCGTGCCCGTGACCCTGATGGGCCTGATCGCGCCGGTGACGCTGGTGGGCGCCACGGTCATGCACGTGGCGGATGTGCTGGCCGGCCTGTGCATGGCCCAGCTGGTGCGGCCGGGCGCCCCGGTGCTGTTCGGGGGCGCGCCGGCGGCCTTCCACATGCAGACGGCCCAATCGCCGATGGCGGCGGTGGAGGCGGTGTGCCTGGACCTGGCCTACGTCGCCGTGGCCAAGCACCTGGGCCTGCCGACCCAAAGCTACATGGCGCTGAGCGAAGGCAAATTCCTGGACGCGCAGGCCGGCGCCGAGACCTTCGGCAGCGCCCTGCTGGCCGCGCTGGCCGGCGTCAACTCCATCTCCGGCCCCGGCATGCTCGATTACGTGCTGACGTTCAGCCTGGAGAAGCTGGTGCTGGACAACGAGCTGTGCGGGCAGGCCCGCCACCTGGTGCGCGACTTTGTGGTCAAGGAGGACTTGCCCACGGTGGACCTGGTGCGGCAGCTGCTGGCCGAGAAGCACCTCTTGACGGCCGAGCACACGCTCAAATACTGGCCGCAGGAGCTGCACCTGCCCGGCCCCATCTTCGACCGGACCAACCGGGAGCAATGGCTGTTGGCGGGCGGCAAAGACCTGCCGGCCCGCGCGCGGGAGGAAGTGGACCGCCGGCTGGCCGCCTACGTCTCGCCCGAGACGCCGGCGGCCGTCCAGGCCGAACTGCTGCGTCTGATCCGCGCCGGCCTCAGCCGCCCGGACGCCCCGCTGCCGGAGACGCCGCCGCCGGCCGCTGCCCGGCCGGCTGGCACGCCGGACCGCCGAACGGCGCGGCGCCAGGCGCGGGCCGGCCACGGCTGAGCGCGTCTACGGCCAGCGGTAAAAAATCTCGCCGCGCGCCGCGTCCAGGGCTAACACGCTGTTCTCAATCACCATCCACAGCCCGCCGCCCTTCCAGCCCAGCGGCTGCGGCGCGCTCAGGATGATGGTCTCGATGCCCAGCCGCACCTCGGTGGTGCCGGTGCTGGCGCCGCGCCGCCAGTCCAAAGTCTCCAGCAGGATGGCGTGGGATTTGTCGTCGGCGGCGCGCTTGAAGCGCAGGAGCTGCACGCCGGCCGAGGTGGCGTGCCAGGTCCAGACCGGCTGGTCTTCGTCGATGATGCTGGTGTTGGCGTCCGGCGGATCGAGCGGCGGCTGCTCGCCCAGGTCGAAGGTCCACAGGCGCTCGCCGCTGGCCTGGTCCACGGCCCACAGCTCATAGCGCTGCGAGCCGCGCTGGCGCCGGGCGCGCAGCAGCAGGGTATTGTCGGAAACCGTCAGCGGCACGAAGGTGTAGTCCTCGTCGGCCACCGGCGTGGTGAGCGCGCCATCGGCGGCGGCCACACCGACGATTTGCGCGCCGCTGGAAAAATAGAGCATGTCGGCGGTGAAGACCGGCCGGATGTCCAGCCCGAAGGCGCGGAAGTCATCGGGCAGGGTCACGCGCCAGTTCTCGGCCAGCGTGGCGGCGTCCAGGCGCACGATGCAGGTGCGGAAGAACCCGAAGACGATATAGGCGCTGGTCCCCTCCGGGTCCAGAAAGACGGGCGTGGTCCAGTCGGCGTAGTCGGGCGTGTTGAAGTCCGTGGGGCAAGCCGGCTGGGCGGTCTGCATCTCGCCCGTGGCCGGGTCGAAGACGCGCAGCACGCCGTGGCCGTCGTCGTCGCGGTCCATAAAGGCCGGCCGGCCAGCCAGCAGGTACAGGCCGCGCGGCGAATCCTCGTTGGCCGCATATTTCCACAGCAGGTCGCCGGTGCGCGCCTCCAGGGCCTGCAGGGTGCCGTCCTCGGTCAGGGCATAGAGCGTGTCGCCGGCCAGGGTCAGACAGCCGCCGCACAGATTGGTGGAGAGCTTGTCCGCCAGCGGCAGCGTCCAGGCCAGCTGGCCGTCGGCGCGGCGCAGGGCCAGCAGGCGCGCGCCGGACACCGCGTAGACGAAGTCCTGGCTGGCGACGATGGGCGTGTCGTAGGTGTCTTTGTCCAGCGGGTCGCTGACCCACAGCAGTTTGGGCTCGGCGCCGCTGAGCGCCACCAGGCGCTGCTCCCCGTCGCCGCCGTTCAAGGGATACTGCGTCACCAGGGCCACGATGTCGGCTGGCGCGTCGGAGACGGCCGGCACCAGGGCGGCCGCGCGCGAGACCACGTAGCGGTTGGTTGCGGCCGGGATCTGGGTGAGCGCCTCGCTCAGGCCCGGCACCTGGGTGACCACATCCTGGAAGCCCGGCACCTGGGTCAGGGGCACGCCGCCGCCGGTCACCAGGCCCACCAGGGCGCCCCAGGAGGCCAGGCCCAGGGCCGAGAGCAGGAGCGGCGCCCCGACGCCCAGGCCCACCACAGCCACGATCAGCCAGACCAGGCAGCTGGTGCGGGCGGCCGCTGGACGCACCGCGCCGCCCGTTGGGCCGGCCTCGGAAACCCCAAAGGTGGCCGCCGCGGCGGGCGGGCTGCCAGTGTCCGGGGCCTCGATGACGAGCGGCTGGCCGTCCTGGAACTTGATCACGAAACGCCGGCTGCTGGTGCTGGCCGA
>JAEURL010000619.1 GCA_016789165.1 Anaerolineales bacterium
GCGGCATCAAGGCCGACATCACCGTCATGCGCCTGGGCGTGGACCAGTACCGCGTGGTGGACGGCGGCATGGACGGCATGCGCGATATGAAATGGTTCCGCGACCACATGCCGGCCTACAGCGCGGTGACCCTCACCGACCTGACCAACAGCATCGCCACCCTGGGCGTCTGGGGCCCCAAGGCCCGCGACCTGGTGCAGTCGGTCACCGAGGACGACATGTCCAACGCCGGCTTCCCCTACGGCACCTGCCGCTGGGTGACGCTCGGCCCGGTGCCGGTGCTGGCCTCGCGCATCTCCTATGTGGGCGAGCTGGGCTGGGAGCTGCACGTCTCCTTTGAGCAGGGCGGGCGCCTGTGGGACACCCTATACGAGGCCGGCAAGTCGTTCGGCCTGGCCCCGATGGGCATCGGCGTGTACGGCACCACCGGCCGGCTGGAGAAGAGCTACCGCCTGTATGGCAACGAGCTGGAGCTGGAGTACACCATGGTCGAGGCCGGCCTGGCCCGCGGCCCGGTCAAGGTCGAGGACTTCATCGGCAAGGCCGCCTATCTCAAGCACCGCGCTGAGCCGCCGGCCGCCATCCTGTGCACGCTGACCGTGGACGACAACACCTCGGCCTCCGGCCTCAAGCGCTACCCGCAAGGGCGCGAGCCGATCCTGACGCTCGATGGCCAGCCGATTGAAGACCAGCACGGCCGGCGGTCGTTCGTCACCAGCGCCGGCTCCGGGCCGTCGGTGGGCAAGAGCATCCTGCTGGCCTACCTCACGCCCGAGTACGCCAAGGTCGGGACCAAGCTCAAGGTCGAATACTTCGGTGAGCACTACCCCGTGACGGTGGCGGCCGCCGGCAACGTCGCGATCTTCGATCCCAAGAACACGCGGGTGAAGGCGTAAGGTCGGGCGCGGCGGCAGGGTTGGTTGCAAGAGGAATTAGGGGTTAGGCGGCGCCGCCTAATCCCTAATCTTAAAGTTGGTGAACATGAACATCCTCGCCTGTATCAAACGGGTCCCGGCCACCGGCGGCGTGATCGCCCTGACCGCGGACGAACAGGAGTTGGACACGCGCTTCCTGGGCTTCACGGTCAGCCCGCATGAGGAGTGCGCGGTGGAGGAAGCGCTGCGGTTGAAGGAAGCGCACGGCGGCAGCGTGCTGGTGCTGTCGCTTGGCCCGGAAGCGGCGCAGGATCAGCTGCGCGACACGCTGGCCATGGGCGCGGACGACGTGCTGCTGCTGGAGACCGACGGCCGCGAGTGGGATGCCGCCGCCACGGCCGGCGCCCTCGTCGCCGCAGTCAAGGCCGAGCCGGCCCCGTTCGACTTGCTGCTCTTCGGCAACGAGTCGGCTGACGCCGGCGGCTACCAGGTGCCGGTGCGCGTGGCCCACCTCCTGGGCCTGCCGTGCCTCACCGGCGTCAAGAGCCTGACCGTCACCGGCCGCACAGCCACGGCCAAGCGCGAGATGCCGGGCGGCTGGGAAGTGTACGAGGTGGAACTGCCGGCCGTCATCTCGGTGAAGGAAGGCATCAACCTGCCGCGCTATCCCTCCATCCCCGGCCGGCTGAAGGCCAAGCGCAAGGCCATCCGCCGCCTCCAGCCGGCCTGGCCGGGCAGCCAGCTGGAGAAGCTCAAGTTCCAGCTGCCGCCGCGGGTGGAGCGGCAGGTGGAGATCCTGGGCGAAGGGCCGGCGGCCGCGCCGAAAGTGGTCGCCCTGCTCAAGCAGATCGGAGTCGGGTAGCCATGGTCCTCGTCTTTGTCGAACACGATCGCGGCCAGCTGAACAAACTCTCCCGGGAGGCGCTCACCTTCGGCCGGCAGCTGGCCGGCCGGTTGGGCGCGCCCCTGCAAGCCGTTTGGGCCGGGCCGGCGGCCGCGCCGGCGGCCGACCTGGGCGCGTATGGCGTCGCCGCCCTGCATGTAGCCCAGTCCGACCAGCTGGCCGACTACGCGCCGGCCGCCTGGGCGCAGTGCGTGGCGGCCCTGATGGCGGAGCTCCAGCCGGCGGTTGTGCTGGCGGCCGGCACCGACCGCGGCAACGAAGTCCTGGCGCACGTGGCCGCCCGCGCCGGCCTGCCGTTGGCCGCCAATTGCACGGCCGTGGAGCCGGGCGAGGCCTACACCGTCACGCGCCTGCGCTGGGGCGGCAGCCTGCTGGAGCAGGCGCGTCTGAGCGGGGCCGTCAAGCTGCTGACTGTGGCCCCACAGGCCGTGGCCGCGGCGCCGGCTGAGACCGCGGCCGTCCCCACGGTGCGCGCCTTCACGCCGGAGTTGAGCGCCGCCGACCTGCGCGTGCGGGTGGTGCGCCGCGAGGAGACCGGGGCCGGCAAGGTCTCCCTGGCCGAAGCCCGCGTGGTGGTGGGCGGCGGCCGCGGGGTGGGCAGCGCCGAGGGCTTCCAGTCCCTGGAGGAGCTGGCCGGCCTGCTGGGCGGCGTGGTGGGCTGTTCGCGCGCCGTCACCAGCCTGGGCTGGCGCCCGCACGCCGAGCAAATCGGCCAGACCGGCAACCGCATCACGGCCGATCTCTACATCGCCTGCGGCGTCAGCGGCGCCATCCAGCACTGGGTGGGCTGCAAGGGCGCCAAGGTGGTCCTGGCCGTGAATACGGACCGCGAGGCCCCCATCGTCACCCAGGCCCATTACGCCGTCATCGGCGACCTGCACCAGGTGCTGCCGGCGATCACAGCCGAGCTGAAGAAAGCCCGCGGCGGGTAGCCGCTGCGTCCGCCTCCGGTCCCGGACCGCCCGGCCGCGCGCTGGACGGTTCGGGCCGGCCGGCGTCCTTCTCGGACCAGGCCGCTCAAGTTTCGGGCCGTCGGATCGCCTGTTTGGGGTATTCCTGTCTTGCCCCATCAGGTGATTTGTGCTAACTTAGGCTCCATCCAGTTCTTGGTCTACAACCGCATCCCATGACTTTTTGCGCCCGGTCGCGTGTTGAGGGTTCACGAGGATGGCTTGCCGCCATGCCTGTCCCTGGCCGGGCGCGCCCTGCGTCGGACGGTCCCGTCGGGGAGGCGGGACCGTTGGGCCGCAGCGGGTGGAAAGGGGGCCATTATCGCCGCTGAGACAACACCTCCAGCCCACCCACCGTGTTTGCCTCGTGATTGGCCCCGCCTGCGTCCACTCGGAGGAGACTTTCATGGCTGACCAGCGCCCAAAATCCCGGGATGAAATCATTCAGCAGGACATGAAGGACCTGCACCGCCTGGGCTATGCCCAGCAGCTGTTCCGTGAAATGGGGGGGTTCTCGAACTTTGCCATTTCGTTCTCGATTATCTCGATCCTGACCGGCGCGATCCTGCTCTTCGGCTACGGCCTGCAGTTCGCGGGCCCGATCATGAACACCTATGGCTGGCCGTTGGTCAGCTTCTTCGTCATCTGCATCGCGGCCTCCATGGCCGAGCTGGCCTCGGCCTACCCCACGGCCGGCGGCCTGTACTTCTGGGCCCACCGCCTGGGCGGCTACAAGTGGGCCTGGGTGACGGCCTGGTTCAACATGCTCGGCCAGATCATGATCACGGCCGGCATCAACTTCGCCGCCGCCATCTATATCGCCGGCGCCATCAACCGGCTGTTCGGCACCGCCATCGACACCACCAATACCTGGGCGATGGTGATCACCATGATCGTGATCATGATCCCGCAGATGCTCATCAACATCTTCGGCATCAAGCTCACCGCCCGGCTGAGCGATTTCAGCGTCTACTGGCACATCGGCGGCGTGCTGGTGATGGCCCTGCTGCTGGGTATCTTCGGCAAGCACGCCCAGCCCCTCAGCTTCCTGTTCCAGGGCGTCACCACCGTCAACCCGGCCGACCTGACCGGCTCGTTCTTCGCCGGCCCGTTTGAGTTCCAATCGATCATGATGAAGATCCCGGGCATGGTCGGCCTGTACGCCGGCGGCGGCCTGGTCCTGGCCTTCGTCCTGGGCACCCTGCAGGCCCAGTGGACGTACACCGGTTACGACGCCTCCGCCCACGTGGCCGAGGAAACGGTGATGGCGCGCCTGAACAGCGCCTGGGGCGTCTTCCTGAGCGTGGCGGTCTCGTTCGTGGTCGGCTACATCATGCTGATCATCCTGACCCTGCGCATCCCCGGCGGCCTGGATGGCATCGCGGCCACCGTCGACGCCGCCAACTCGCCGGCGGTGCTCTACATCGTCTACAGCAATTTCGACAACATCTGGTTCGGCCACATCATCGCCATCATCATCGGCGTGGCCATGTGGCTGTGCGGCCTGTCGTCCATTACCAGCATGAGCCGCATGTGGTTCGCCTTCGCCCGCGATGACGGCATGCCCGGCTCCAGCCTGATCAAGCAGATCCACCCGACCCTGCGCACGCCGGTCTGGTCGATCATCATCACCTGTATCCTGGCCGTCCTGCTGACGGTCTGGTCCGCGCTGTACACGGTGGTGGTGGCGGTGAGCACCACGGCCCTCTACCTGGCCTACGGCATCCCGATCTATCTGAACGTGCGCAACAAGCTGCGCAACCAGGGCGAGCACACCGAATCCCAGAACGCGCCCTGGAGCCTGAAGGGCCTGGGCGTGCCGGTTAACATCATCGCCATCGCCTGGATCGTCTTCATCACCATCCTGTTCTCGATCCCGCCCAACGAACTGGCCGGCTGGTCGATCATCATTGTGGGCGTGTTCATGCTGCTGTACTGGCAGCTGGACGCCAAGCGCCGCTTCAAGGGCCCCAAGGCTTCGGCCGAAGAGGACCTGCGGCGGATCGAGGCCCAGATGGCGGCGGCCGCCAAGGGCGCCCAAGACTAGCGTCGGTTTCGTCTTCCCGCGGGCGGGGGGCGGGCCCGGCCGCCCCGCCCCCCCCCCCCCCGAGAAGACACGCCCCAAGCGGCGCGGGGAGGGTGGGGCGGGGGCACCCA
>JAEURL010000629.1 GCA_016789165.1 Anaerolineales bacterium
GGCTAGGCGTGGTCAATCATCCTGTGATCTTAGTCCAGTCTGGCTCGCCGGCCTACCGCCATTTAGCCTATCCTGAGGCGGGTGGTGTGACAGCCTGTGCGCTTGCCTGATGACAACCGAACCCGGCTAGCCTTGATCCAGCCAGCCGGGCCATGGTCTCAGTCAACCGAATTGGGCGACCAGCCGTCCAGGTCAGCGTTCGCCGCCCGGCCAGGTGATAAAGGGCATGTTGACCACTACCCCCGGCTGCTCGATCTTCAATTCGCCCTTTTGCTCAGCTGCGTGCACCTCAGCCGCCGCCTTCAGTTCCCGGGCCTGGCTTTCGTCGACCCAGGTGACCAGATGGATGGCGCGCAGCGGGGTGTAACCCGCAGTGCCGGGCGGGTTGGGGAAGACATCGGGCTGGAAGCCCAGCGGCCCCATGCCCTTCAGGCCATTGGTGAACACGTAGACTGGCGCGGTCGCCGTGGCCGGGACTTCCGCCAAAGCCGGCACAACGAGCACCGGCGACGCCATCATGTCCGAAAGCAGTTGGGCGATGTCGGCGTCCGAGACCTCGGTGTGGATGAAACGGATCTCCTGGCCTTCGGCGTAGGCCAGGCCGGCGGGGACCGTGGGCGCGGCGCCCATGGCGCCCATGTCCATGCTGTCCATCTCGGCGGCCGCGGTCGGGGCCGCGGTTGGGGCAGGGGTGGCGGCGGGCGCGCAGGCGGCCACCAGCCCGGCGACCATCGCCAGGCCGGTGATTATTTTCAACGCAGGTCGGGACATCAGGCGCATGACGAGACTCCTTGGTAAGTGGGCCGGATCTACGCCGGCTGAAGGGTGCTGACCACGGCCAGCATAAGGGATTCGCCCGGCGGCGCTGAGCGCCGAATGGCCTAAAGCGCCCGCGCCGTTTTGCCTGTGACGAATGTCAGGGCCTGGTCGTGACGGTCGGCCGCAGTTGGGCGGATCAGCTCTTCCGTTGCCGAAGGCGCCGAGCCGAAGCCGGCCGCACCAGGCTGGAGGCCACCGCCGCACTTTGGGCCGGGGCCTTGACTCGATCTGTCGCTTGGCATATAATGTAACTGTTGTTACATACACATCCGCTGATGTCCCCGTGGCTCTTGTTGCTCTATCGCATTCCCTCCGAGCCCAGCGCGCGCCGCGTCTACGTGTGGCGCAAGCTCAAACGGCTCGGCGCGCTCCTGCTGCAGGACGCGATCTGGGTGCTGCCCGATACCGCGCGCACCCGGGAGCAGTTTCAATGGCTGGCCGCCGAGATCGTTGAGCTGGGGGGGGAGGCCCACCTCTGGGCTTCTCAACCGGTCTTGGCGGAGGCGGAGGCGGCGCTCGTGCGGCAATTCCGGGAACAGGCCGAGACCGCCTACCGGGCCATCGCGGCCGCGCTGGAGCAAGACGAATGCGACCTGGCCGCGCTTTCCCGGCAATTCCAGCAGGCCCAACAGGCCGACTATTTCCATGCGCCCCTCGGGCAGCAGGTGCGGGCGGCCTTGATCGCCGCACGAGAAAGTAAGGCGGCATGAAGTGGGTCACCTGGGAAGACGTGGGCGTGGACCGAATGGCCTGTGCGTGGCTGATCAAGCGCCACATCGACCCAAAGGCCGAATTCCTCTTCGTGCCGGCCGGCGTGAAAGCCTGGCCCAAGGGGGCCGAGCCTTTCGATCTCCCCGGCGTGCGGCTCACCCACCGGCGCGGCCACGCGACGTTTCATACGCTCCTCAAAGAGTATGAGCTGAAGGACCCCATCCTGCAGCGCATCGCCCGCATCGTCGATGAAGCCGATGTGGTCCAAGAGGTGACGGTGGAGCCGGTTGCGCCCGGCCTGGACTTTCTCTGCCGGGGCCTCCGCCTGACCAGCCCGGACGACCGGACGGCGCTGGAGCGCGGGGCGCTGATCTACGAAGCCCTCTATGCCCAGTTGGCCGCCGAGCTCGCCTGAGCGGTCGCTAGCCTATCGTCCCGTTCTCAAGATCAAAGGTCTGTGTCGAGGCGTGTTGAGCCATGCTGTCGCACCCCACCGGCCAACCTGAGCCAACCCGGGCGCGGCCGGCCGCCGCCTGGCTCCGGGCCATCATGCCCGGTCCGCTGACCCCGGATGGCCGGCTGCTGTTCACCACCCGCAGCCTGCGGCTATTCGCCTACGGTTTCGTGTCGGTGGTGCTGGTGCTGTATCTGGCGCAGGCCGGCCTGACCGGCGTCCAAATCGGCGCGCTGCTCGCGTTGACGCTCCTGGGCGACACGGTGGTGTCCCTGTGGCTGACGACCTCGGCTGACCGGCTCGGCCGACGGCGAACGCTGATCGCGGGGGCGGCGCTGATGTTGTTAGCGGGCGCGCTGTTCGCAATCACCCGGGACTTCGCCTGGTTGTTGGTCGCGGCCACGCTCGGAGTGCTCAGCCCCAGCGGCGGTGAGGTTGGGCCCTTCCTGTCGGTGGAGCAGGCCGCCCTGACGCAGAGCGTGCCCGGCGAGCGACGCACGCACCTCCTGGCCTGGTACAACCTGGCCGGCTCCTTCGCCACGGCCAC
>JAEURL010000644.1 GCA_016789165.1 Anaerolineales bacterium
GCCCAGCACCCGCCCAGCCCGCTCCGGCCCGCTAAAGCTCAGGCTGAGGCCCTTCTCCTCGGCCGCCAGGCGCTGCTCGTCGGCGGCCTGGGCGGCCACGCGCCGCAGATCAACGCCGGCCAGGGCCGGCTCGGTGCGCCCCGTCACCTGCTCCAGGTTCAGCACCTGCTCCACCAGGCCGCCCATCCGGTCCAGGCCGGAACGCAGCATCGCCAGGCACTCGCGCTGCTCGGGCGTCGCGTTTTTCAGCGAGTCGCGCAGCAGGTTGAGGGCGCCGTTCATCAGGTTGATGGGGTTGCGCAGGTCGTGGGTGGCGGATTGGATGGCTTCGGCCTTCCACTCTTCCGCCCGGCGCAGCTGGGAGCTATCCTGCAGCACCATCACCCAGCCGCCGGCGCCGGCCTCATCCGCCTGAACGGGCGAAAGCGTGGCGGAATAGAAATGTCCGCTGTGGATCTCCAGGCTGAACACCAGCGGCTCGGCGGCCGCTTCGGCTTGGGCACGCGCCAGCCATTGGCCCAGGGTGACGTTGATGGCGGCCAGGCTCCGGCCCGCCGCCTCGGCGGCCTGGAGGCTAAACAGGCGCTCCGCGGCCGGGTTGACCAGGGTCACCCGGCCGGCCGGGTCAACGGCGATGATGGCCTCGGCCGTCGAACGCAGAATAGCCGCCAGCCGGCGGGATTGGCCTGTTTCGGACGTCATACCCTCCCGTTCCACTCCCGGCGTGAAAACTTCACGAGGCGCTTAGGGGCCGTTGTTGGGGCCGTAGTTGACAAACCGCTTGTACCAGGTCAACAGCGTCGACGCGTCGTAGGCCGCCAGATTGAGCTGATGCCCCCAGGCCAGGGCCACCACCGGTGCCGGCAGGGGCTGGCTGTAGCGCGTGATCAGGACCTTGACCTGGTTGTACTGGGTGTCCTTGGGCGCCCGCTTGAGCAGATCGGCGAATTGGGCCTGCTCAGCCGCGCAGTCCGTGGCGCACTGGTAGAGGATCACGATCCCGCCGCGGGCCAGGTTGTTGAGGTAGTAGCCGGGCTCGACGACGGCCTCGGCCAAGCCCCAAGGCGCCGGCTGCTCAAAGTGCGTACCCGAGGACGGCGGGTCATTCTGAAAGGTCAGGGGCGTGCCCACTGGGACCTCGCCCTGCCCCTCGTCCGGGATCACCTGCTCGTTCGGAAGCGCGCCCGGGCGCAGGTTGGCAATAACGTACGCCACCACCAGCAGGGCCGCCACCACCAAGGTGCCCAGGACGATGCCGTTCCACATCAACGATGCTCGGCGGCGTTCCACCCGCCGCTGTTCACGCCGGCCGGCCTTGTTGCCAGCCTCTTTTTTGTTCAATGCCGCCTCCAACCAGGGATTAACGCGAGGATTATAGCACCGCCCTGCGGCGGGCTCGTCCAGAAAAGGTCCGCCCAGGGCGGCCGGCCCACTTTCCGGCCCGGGACACAGACCGTTGACCGGCTCGCCC
Source organism: Anaerolineales bacterium (assembly GCA_016789165.1). Lineage (GTDB taxonomy): Bacteria > Chloroflexota > Anaerolineae > Anaerolineales > UBA6663 > SpSt-583. Next base: position 1,472 of record JAEURL010000644.1, read on the forward strand.
CGCCGGGCGAGGGGTGATGAAACTAGCGCTCAGCGTGTCAGCCGGGGGCGCCGGCGGCTAGGCCGCCGGCAGGCTGAAGGCGATGGTGGCGCCCTGGCCGGGCGGGCTTTCCGCCCAGACCCGGCCGCCGTGGGCTTCCACCAGCTGCCGGACGATGGCCAGGCCCAGGCCGGTGCCGCCGTCGGCGCGGGAGCGGGAGCGGTCGGCGCGGTAGAAGCGCTCGAAGATGTGCGGCAGCGCCTCCGCGGGGATGCCGGGGCCGGTATCGGCGATGGCGACCGTGACCGCGCCGGCCGCTTCGGCCGCGGCCCGGCAGACCACTCGGCCGCCGGCCGGGGTGTGGCGCAGGGCGTTGCTCAGCAGATTGCCGATGACCTGCTCGATGCGCTGGGCGTCGAGCGCGACCGCCGGCAGGGCCGCGGGCACTTCCACCGCCAGCGTGATCTGCCGCGCGGCCGCGGCCGGCTCAAACCGGCCGGCCGCCGCCTGCAGCAGCCGGCCGAGGTCGGCGGGAGCGCGCTGCAGGCTGAGCTGGCCGGCCTCGGCCAGCGCCAGGGTGCGCAGATCGTCCACCAGCCGCGCCAGAAGCCGAGTCTGATCGAGCAGCGGCTGCAGGTTCTCGGCCGTGGCCGGGAAGACGCCGTCGATCAGGCCCTCCAGGTGGCTTTGCAGGACCGCCAGCGGATTGCGCAGCTCGTGGGCGATGTCGGCGGTCATGTCGCGGCGCAGGCGCTCGGCCCGCGCCAGGCCGGCCGCCATCCGGTTGAAGGAAGCCGCCAGGTCGCCGAGCTCGTCCCCGGACCGCACGGCGACGCGCTGGCTGAAATCGCCGCGCTCCAACGCGCCGGCCGCGGCCGTCAGCTGGCGGATGGGGCGCGCCAGGCCATAGGCCAGCAGGCTGCCCAGGATCAGGGCCACCCCGGCCGCGCCGAGCGCGGCCAGCCAGATGGCGCGGTTTACGCGGGCCAGCAGGTCCCGCTCCGCCGCCGGCCCCCAGCCGCTGCCGCCCATCATGCTGCCCTGCACCAGCAAGGCGCCCACCCGCTGGCCGTCCACTTCAATCGGCAGCGCGGCGGCCAGGTCGGCGGCCGACAGGCTTTGGCCCACCCGCCGGCCGGCGCTATCCGCCACCACCCGGCCGGCCGCATCGGCCACGCTGAGCTGCTGGCCCATCATGCCGCCCATCCCGTTCATGCCGCGCCCGCTGCTCAGCAGGGCCTCCACCCCGGTCCAGCTGCCCTGACCGCGATAATAGTCCGCCAGCTGCTGGGCCAGCTCCGCCGCCGTGGTCATGCCGCCCTGGACCATGACCGTGTGCACCTCGCGGGCGGCGGCCTGGTTGGCCAGGAACGACACGGCCACCAGGCCGGCCACGATCACGGCCAGGAAAGCGAGGAGCAGTTTCGGGAAGAGACGCATGGGCGGCCTACTCGTCGCTGAATTTGTAGCCGACGCCGTACACGGTCAGCACGTATTGCGGCCGCTTGGGGTCCGGCTCCAGCTTGGCGCGCAGGTTCTTGACGTGGGCG
>JAEURL010000683.1 GCA_016789165.1 Anaerolineales bacterium
CGGCCGCGCGGCCGGCACCGGCCTGGGGCTCTCCATCTGCAAGGGCATGGTCGAAGCGCACGGCGGCCGGATCTGGGCCGCCAACCGGCCGGAGGGCGGCGCCGTCTTCACGGTCCGCCTGCCGTTGGAGGCCGCATGAACGCGTCTGGACCGCGCCTGCTGGTGGTGGACGACGAGCCGGCCATCCGGCGTTTCCTGCGGACGGCGCTGGCCGCCCAGGGCTTTCAGGTCTTTGAGGCGGCCGCCGGCCAGGCCGGGCTGGACGGCGTTCTAGCCCACCGGCCGGACCTGGTGATCCTGGACTGGGGCCTGCCGGATCTGGACGGCGTGGAGGTGCTGCGCCGGCTGCGCGCGTGGAGCGCGGTGCCCGTCATCATGCTGACGGTCCGCGAAGCCGAGGCGGACAAGATCGCGGCGCTGGACGCGGGCGCCGACGACTATCTCACCAAACCCTTTGGGGCCGGCGAGCTGCTGGCGCGCATCCGGGCCGCCCTGCGGCGGGCGGCGGCGCCGGCCGCGGGCGAGGCGGTCTTCCAGAATGGGGATCTGAGCGTGGACCTGGCCCGGCGTGTGGTGCGGCGGGCCGGCGCCGAGGTCGCCCTGACGCCGACGGAGTATGACCTGCTGCGCGTGCTGGTGGTCCACGCCGGCAAGGTCCTGACCCATACCCACCTGCTGCGCGAAGTGTGGGGCGCCGGCTACGACGACCTGCATATGCTGCGTGTGAACATCAGCAATCTGCGCCGCAAGATTGAGCCGGACCCGGCCCGGCCGCGCTACGTGGTCACCGAACCGGGGGTGGGGTACCGGCTGCGCGTCGCCGCCGAGTAAGCTGGGCCGGCGGCCGCCGAGTTCGACCGGCGCGCGGTCCGGCAGTACAATGCGGCCCATCCAGAAAGCCAGGCGGCCATGAACATGAAGACCCACTGGGAAAATATCTACCAGACCAAGGCCCCGACCCAGGTCAGCTGGTTTCAGGCCCACCCGCAGGTCTCCCTCAGCTTGATCCAGCGCACGCAGGTCCAACCGACCGAACCGATCATCGACATCGGCGGCGGCGCCGCCACCCTGGTGGATGACCTGCTCGCCAACGGTTATCAGGCCGTCACCGTGCTCGACCTCTCGGCCCAGGCCCTGCGGCTTGCCCGCCAGCGGCTCGGCCCGCTGGCTGAGCGGGTCACCTGGCTGGAAGCCGACATCACCACGGTCGAGCTGCCGGCGCAGACTTATTCCGTCTGGCATGATCGCGCGGTCTTCCACTTTCTGACCCAGCCCGCCGACCGCCAGCGCTACGTCACCGCCGTGCGTCAGGCGGTCCGGCCGGGCGGCTTTGTCATCGTGGCCACCTTCGCGCCCGACGGCCCGCCGCGCTGCAGCGGGTTGGACGTGGTCCGCTACAGCCCGGAAAGCCTGCACAGCGAATTCGGCCGCGGCTTTGAGCTGATCGACAGCGCCCGCGAGACCCATCACACCCCTGCCGGAGGCGAGCAGCAGTTCATGTACTGCTTCTGCCGGCGGAGCTAAGGCGCGCCGGCTGTCCGCGGCCGGCTCAGCCGTCCCGGCGGACGATCCCCTCTTTCCAGGCATACACCGCCGCCTGGGTGCGGTCGTCGAGATGGAGCTTGCCGAGCAGGCTGCTGATGTGCGTCTTGACCGTGTTGGCGCTGATCACCAGCGCCGCCGCGATCTCGGCGTTGGACTTGCCGGCCGCCAGCAGGCGCAGCACTTCCAGCTCCCGCTCGGACAACTCGGTGAATGGGTTGACGGCCGCCTGGCGCAGGCCCTGCATCTCCTTGACGATCCGCGAGGCGACCCGGGAATCCAGCACCGCCTCGCCCTGCGCGGCCTTGCGGATGGCGTCCGCCAGCGCGTCCGGCTCCACGTCCTTCAGCAGATACGAGATCGCGCCGGCCCGGACGGCCGGGAAGATGAACTCGTCCTGGTGGTGCGAGGTGACGACGATCACCTGGGCGGCCGGGCGCAGCTTGCGGATCTGGCGCGTGGCCGCGATGCCGTCCAGGTCGCCGGGCAGGCCCAGGTCCATCAGGACCACGTCCGGGGCGTGCTGTTCGACGGCCGCCAGCGCGTCGGCGCCCGAGCCGGCCTCGGCGATCACCTGGATATCGGCCAGGGTCTGCAGAAAGGCCCGCACCCCCTGGCGCACGATCTTGTGGTCATCCACCAGCAGCACTTTGATCGGGTTCATGCCGTGACCTCGGTTCCGGGGGCCGGCGCCAGCGCCACGCTGGCGGTGACCGTGGTGCCCTGGCCGGCCGCGGAAGCCACGGCCAGGGTGCCGCGCACCTGTTCGAGGCGCTGCCGCATTCCGCGCACCCCGGACGAATCAGCCGCGATCCGGCCGGGATCAAAGCCGTGCCCGTCGTCGCTGATCGTCAGCACGGCCTGGGCCGGCGTCAGCGTCAGGGCCAGCTTGACCGCCTCGGCCTCGGCGTGCCGGGCCACATTGGAAAGCGACTCCTGCGCCACCCGGTACAGCACCTGCTCCACCTCCAGCGGCAGCGGGCTTTCGCCACGCACGGCCAGTTCGACGGCGATGCCGGTGTGCTGCTGCCAGCGGGCGGCATATTCGCGCAGCGCCTGGGCCAGGCCGCGCCCCTCCAGGGCGGCCGGCCGCAGCTCGTCGATGATCAGCTTCAACTCCTGCTGGGTCTCACGGTTGAGCTGCAGGGCCGCCTCCAGGTGGCCGGCCGCGGCGGCCGGGTTGGCGGCCAGCAGGTTTTTGGCCGCCGTCAGCTGCATGCGCCCGGCATAGGTCTGCTGCTTGACGGTGTCGTGCAGATCGCGCGCCAGGCGGTTACGCTCCTCCACCCGGGCCAGTTCGTGGCGGGTCTGCAGCAAGGTCTGCAACTGGCCGGCCATGGAAGCCAGAGAGCGGGTCAGGTCCCCGATCTCGTCGCCGGA
>JAEURL010000015.1 GCA_016789165.1 Anaerolineales bacterium
AGGCCGCGCCGGTCAGATAAATGACGGCCACGCCGACCGGGCCGGCCGCGAAGCGCAGGAGCGCCAGCCGGCCGCGGCCCATCTCGGCCAGCCCGCCGGCGGCGCCCGCGCCCAGCACGAAGCCGAGCAGGTAGCCGGCGGAGGGGTTCAGCCAGACCAGGGTGCCCAGGCCGTTGGCGTCCAGGGGCAGGCCGGCCGTGATCAGAGCCACGTACAGCAGCTGGCTGAGGGCACCGTCCCGGGCGCCCAGGAGCAGGCCGGCCAGCAGGACCGCCAGCACCTGGAGCGTGATGGGCACCGGCTGCAGCGGGATGGTCACGCGCGCGGCCAGCGCCGTGAGGGCCGCCCCGCCGGCGATGGCCAGCAGGCGGACCAGGATGGAATGCGCGACGCGGGTGTGCAGGTGAGTGGCGAGCATGGCGGTCTCCTGGGGATTACAGCTGGGCGGCGAACAACACACCATTCTCAAAGAGCCGCAGGCCCAGACGGCCGGCGGGGGCCTCCGGCCGGCCGCGGCGCGGATGCTGGTAGGCGAAGACGTGATCCTCGGGATGCGGCATCAGGCCGAGCACGTTGCCGCGCGGGTTGCAGACGCCGGCGATGTCGGCCAGCGAGCCGTTGGGGTTGGCCGGGTATTGCTCATCGGCGGGCGCGCCGTCCGCGCGGGCGTAGGTCAGCGCGATCTGGTCGCCCATGTTTAAGTCGGCCAGCAGGGCCGGGTCGGCCAGGGTGAAGTTGCCCTCGCCGTGCGCCACCGGGCAATCGATCAGCTCCGTCAGGCCGCGCGTCCAGAGGCAGCGGGCCGAGCGCGGGCGCAGCGTCACCCAGCGGCATTCAAAGCGGCCGCCGGCGTTGAAGGTGAGGGTGGCGTAGCGGCGGTGGCCGGCGGCGTTCAGGCCGGGCAGCAGGCCGGCCTTCACCAGCGCCTGGAAGCCGTTGCAGATGCCCAGCACCGGCCGGCCGGAGTCCACGAAGGCCTGCACCTCGTCGGCGAAATAGGCGCGCAGGTCCAGGGCCAGCAGCCGGCCGGCGCCGAGCGCGTCGGCATAGGAGAAGCCGCCGGGGACGATCAGCAGCTGATAAGCGGACCAGGGCCGGCGATTGGCGCGCAGCGTGGTCAGCGGCACAATCTCGGGCTGGGCGCCGGCCAACGTCAGGGCCTGGGCCGCCTCCAGGTCGCGGTTGGTGCCAGGTGCGTGCAGGATGAGGGCGCGGGGCGGCGTCATGGCAGCAGCGTGCTCAGCGGGCCTGGCCGCGGGCCGGCCGCGCGGCTTACGCTTGGCTCGGCGTCCATGCGTCCACCAGGGCCGCCACCGGCAGCGACACCAGCCGCCGGGCGCGGGTCGAAATACTCAGGCGGTCGGCGCCGCTCACCATTCCAATCCGGGCGGCCGGCAGGCCGGCCAGCCGGGCTTCGAAGGCGGCGCTGTCGCGCGGCCGGACCTCGGCCAGCAGCCGGCCGTTGGACTCGCTGAACAGGGCCGTGAGCGGGTCGGCGGTGTCCAGGGTGAGCGCCAGCCCCAGCCGGCCGGCCAGGCTCATCTCGGCCGCCGCCACGGCCAGGCCGCCCTCGCTCAGGTCGTGGCAGGCGCGCACCAGGCCGGCCGCCAGCGCCCCATGCAGGGCGCGGTACAACGCCGGCGCGTAAGCGGGGAGATCGGGCACCGGCGACCAGGCTGTGGGTGCCGGCTCCTGGAGCAGCGCCCAATGGCTGCCCCCGAACTCCGGCCGCGTCTCGCCCAGCAGGTAGATGAAGTTGCCCGGTTCCTTCAGGTCCAGGGTCACGGCTGTGTTCACGTCGGCGATCAGGCCGATGACCGAGATCAGGAGGGTGGGCGGGATGGCGTGCCGCTGGCCGTCGGCGCCCAGGTATTCGTTGTTGAGCGAATCCTTGCCGGAGATAAAGGGCGCGCGGTAATGGAGCGCGGCGGCGTAACAGCCCTGCGCGGCCCGCACCAGCGCGCCCAGCGTCTCCGGCCGGCGCGGATCGCCCCAGCAGAAGTTGTCGAGCAGGGCCAGCCGGTCGGGGTCCGCGCCAACGGCCACGGCGTTGCGCACGGCCTCGTCCACCACGCTGAGCGCCATGCGGTAAGGGTCCTGCAGGCCGAAATGCGGGTTGAGGCCGTGGGCGAGCACCAGGCCGCGCGCACCGCGGGTGCCCAAGGGCTTGAGCACGCAGGCGTCCGAGGGGCCATCGGCTTCGGCGCCGGTCAGCGGTTTGACCACGGTGCCGCCCTGGACTTCATGATCGTAAACGCGGATGACGTCGGCCTTGGAGGCGATGTTGGGGTGGGCGAGCAGGCGGAGCAGAGTCAGATTGAAGTTGTCGGACGCCGGGCGCCGGCCGCTGGCCGGCGCGGCGGCGTGGTCGTCCGGCGTCGGGCGTTGATCGTCAACCCACAGCGCGCTGAGGCGGCGCTGGGGCAGGCCCTCATGCAGGAAGTCATTGGCCAGGTCCAGCACGGCGCGGCCGGCGTGACGCACCACCAGCCGGCCGGTCTCCGCAAACCCGCCGATGTCGGTCAGCTCGACGCCGTAGGTGTCACACAGGGCTTGCAGCTCCGGCAGCGCCGCCGCCGGCGCGGCCAGCACCATGCGCTCCTGGGCCTCGGAGAGCCAGATCTCCCACGGCGCCAGGCCCGGGTATTTGAGCCGGACGGCGGTCAGCTCCACCTCCGCGCCCAGCGCGCTGGCCATCTCGCCCACGGCGGAGGAGAGGCCGCCGGCGCCGCAGTCGGTGATGGCGTGGTAGAGGCCCCGGTCGCGGGCGCGGGTGATGACCTCCACCAGCCCCTTCTCGGTGATCGGGTCGCCGATCTGCACCGAGGCGCCGGCCACGGCGCCGGTCTGGGCGTCCATGGCCATGGAGGAAAAGGTCGCGCCGCGCAGGCCGTCGCGGCCGGTGCGCCCGCCCAGGACGACGACGCGGTCGCCGGCGCGCGGCGCGCGCGGGTGGCGGCCTTTGGGCGCCAGACCTACGCAGCCGCAGAAGACGAGCGGGTT
>JAEURL010000045.1 GCA_016789165.1 Anaerolineales bacterium
TGCTGCAATCGCCGCAGCCGCCGCCCGCCGAAGGCCTCCTGACGGCCTTGCTGAATGCGCTGGCGGCCCAGCCCGCGCCGCTGATCCTGGTCCTGGACGATTACCATGTGATCGAGGCGCCGGCCATCCACCGGGCGCTCACGTATCTGCTGGAGCATCTGCCCCCGCAGCGGCACGTCGTGATCACCTCCCGGGAAGATCCGCCATTGCCGCTGGCCCGTTACCGGGCGCGGGGACAGCTGACCGAATTGCGCGCCGCCGACTTGCGGTTCACCGCCGCGGAAGCGGCCGAGTTCCTGGGCCAGGTCATGGGCCTCCACTTCACGGAGGCGGACCTGGCCGCCCTGGAAACCCGCACCGAAGGCTGGATCGCCGGCCTGCAGCTGGCGGCATTGTCGATGCAAGGCCGGCCGGATGTCGCCGAATTCATCCGCGGCTTTGCGGGCGATCACCGCTACATCGTCGACTATCTGGTCGAAGAGGTGCTCCAGCGCCAGCCGGAGCCGCTGCGGCGCTTCTTGCTGCAAACGGCCATCCTCGACCAATTAAGCGGCCCGCTGTGCGCGGCGGTCACCGGCCAGGCCGACGGCAGCGCGCGCTTGGAGGCCCTGGAGCGCGGCAACTTCTTCGTGGTGCCGCTGGACGATCAGCGCCGCTGGTACCGTTATCACCACCTCTTCGCCGATGTGCTTCGGGCGCATGTGAAAGCCGAACAGCCCGAACAATTGGCCACGCTGCACCACCGCGCCAGCCTCTGGTATGAACAGAACGGCGCGGCGGCCGAGGCCATCCGCCACGCCTTGGCCGCCCAGGCTTTCGAACGGGCCGCCGGCCTGATCGAGCGAGCCGTGCCGGACCTGCGCCGGAACCGGCAAGAGGCCGTCCTGTTAGGCTGGCTGCGGGCGCTGCCCGAGGCCGTGTTCCAGCGGCGGCCGATGCTGAACGGCCACTTTGCCGCCGTGCTGCTGCAGAACGGCGAGCTCGAAGACGTGGAGGCCCGCCTGCGGGCAGCCGAACAATGGCTGGACGGCGGGGCCCGTGCGGCTGATCAACCGCCGGCCGCGCCAACCGAGAGGATCGTGTTGGACGAAGCCGAGTGGCGCCGCCTGCCGGGTTGGATTGCCGTGCACCGGGCGGGCCTCGCCTTGGCGCGGGAGGAGGTGGCCAACGCCGCGCACTTCGCGCGCCGGGCGCTGGAGTTGATCACGGAGGATGACCATCTCGGACGCGGCGCGGCGGCGGCGTTGTTGGGGCTCGCCGCCTGGCGGACGGGCGACCTGGAGGCGGCCCAGCAGGGCTACCGCGAGGGCATGGCCCAGCTGGAGCGCGCCGAGCACTTCGCGGACGTGCTGGGCTGCTCGCTCGCCCTGGCCGACATGCAGATCGCGCAGGGCCGCCTGCCGGCGGCCAAGCAAACCTTTACCCGGGCCTTGCAGCTGGCGCCGGACCGGGGCCTGCCGGCCTTGCGCGGCACCGCCGATATGTACGTGGGCCTGAGCGAGCTGCACCGCGAGCACAACGAGCTGGAAGCGGCCGCCCAGTTTTTACAGCGGGCCGAGGCCTTGGGCGACCATTTGGGGCTGCCGCAGAACCCCTATCGGCGGCGCGTGGCCCGGGCGCGCCTGCAAGCCGTGCAGGGTGATCTAGATAGCGCGCTCGCCTCGCTGGACGAAGCTGAACGCCGGTACGTCGGAGATTTCTCCCCGAACGTGCGCCCCATCGCGGCTTTGAAGGCCAGGCTGTGGCTGAAGCAGGGCCGGCTGGATGAAGCGCAGGGCTGGGTGCGCGCCCAGGGCCTGGCGGCTGACGACAACCCAAGCTACTTGCGCGAGTTTGAGCACCTGACCCTGGCGCGGGTGCTCCTGGCGCACTACCAGGCCAGCCACGCCAGCGCCATGCTGGACGCCGCCCAGCGGCTGCTCGGGCGCCTCCAGCAAGCCGCGGAAGCCGGCGGCCGGACCGGCAGCGTGATTGAGGCCCTGCTGCTGCAAGCGCTGGCTGGTCACGCCCGCGGCGATCTGGCGGCGACGGCACCATTGGAGCGCGCGCTGCGCCTAGCGGAGCCGCTCGGCTATGTGCGCCTGTTCTTGGATGAAGGCCAGGCGCTCGCCCCGCTGCTGCGCGCCGCGGCCGGCGGCCGCCGGCCGGGTCTGGCCGCCCAACTCTTGGCGGCGCTTGAGCCCGAGCCGCAGCCAAGCGCCGGCCCGGCGCCGGCCTCCCCGCCGCGCATCGGTCAGCCGCTGATTGAGCCGCTGAGCCAGCGCGAACTGGAAGTGCTGCGGTTGTTCCGCGCTGATCTATCCGGACCGGAGATTGCCCGCGAGCTGGTGATTGCCCTCAGCACCCTGCGCACCCACACCAAACGCATCTACGGGAAACTCAACGTCAACAGCCGCCGTGCGGCCGTCAGCCGCGCGACCGAGCTGGGGCTGATCTAGCCGCCCCGCCCTCTCAAGCCAGCCCCCAGAGTCCGGCAAGATCGGCCAGCCCGTAGCGGCCTCCGGCGCGGCCGCCACACCGGCCCACAATCATCGCTTCTGGGGACGACTCCTCCCCACCTTCGTTTGTATTCTGCCGGCATCGCTCAACCGCATTGACCCAAGGAGCCACACATGCACACCAAGGACCTCATTCGTTGGGCCGGGCTGGCGGCGCAGGTCGCCGGAATCTGTTTCGTGCTCGTGGAGCTGCTGCGTCCCCCGGTCGTCTTGGCGTCCGTCACCACCCCCCGCTGGGCGATCGTCCACGCCTTGGCCCTCGCCCTGTCTGTGTTCGGCCTGGTGGGGGTGACGGCGCTCTACGCCCGGCAAGCCGAAGCGGCCGGCAAGCTGGGTCTGGCCGGCTATCTCCTGCTGAGCCTGTGGCTGATGCTCTCGCTCGCCTTTACCTTCTTCGCGGCCTTTGTCTTGCCCGGGCTGGCGCAGGCGGCGCCCGGTTTAGCCGAGGGCTTCGTAGGGGTGTTCGCCCGGTCCGCCGACGCCATGAACCTGGGGGCCTTCACGGCCCTGTGGGGCCTCGCCGATATCCTGTTTATGGTGGGCAGCCTGGTGTTTGGCATCGCGACACTTCGCGCCGGCGTCCTGTCGCGCTGGGCGGCTGGCCTGTTCACCATCGGGATCGGGCTGGCCCCCGCCTATAGGCTGCTGCCGATCCCGCTTCAGCCGCTCGTGGCGTTGCCCATCGGGCTGGGCCTGGCGTGGCTGGGCTTCGCGCTTCTGACCGAACGCCGCCCGCCCGCCGCGGATGCGAGCCTGGCCCACTTGCGCCAGGCCGGCGCTGAGTAAACTCGCCAGGGCCGCGCACGGGGAAGCCAAGCGGCCGGGAGGCGGCCCAGCTTCCCGGCCAGACTCAACCTCGCCTCACCTGAAGCCGCAGCCGGCTGGAGAACAACCATGAATCAACTATTGGCCTTACTGGGCAGCGCCGTGGTCATGGGGCTGGGCGCCACGCTCACCTTCGACCTGTGGGCGCTGTTTCTCAAACATGCCTTCCGGATGACGCCCTCCAACCTCTGCCTGGTCGGGCGCTGGCTTGGCTACATGCCGGACGGAATCTTCCGGCACACGAACATCGCCGCGACGCCGGCGAAACGCGCCGAGTGCGCGGTCGGCTGGACCGCCCACTACCTGATCGGCGTCACCTTCGCCCTCGCTTTCGTCGCCGTGGTGGGCCAGCCCTGGCTTCGGCAGCCGACGCCCATCCCCGCGCTCCTGTTCGGCATCATCACGGTCCTGGCGCCGTTCTTCGTCATGCAGCCCTTAATGGGGCTCGGATGGGCGGCCTCCAAAACAGCTCAGCCCACGCCGGCGCGAATGCGCAGCCTGATGAACCATGCCGCGTTTGGCGTTGGGCTATACCTTTTCGCGCTGGCGGTCAACGGGTGGTCGTTTTTTCGCGCCTGAGGGATTGTCGGCGGACACAAGAAGGGGCGCGGCCGCCCAGCCGGCTAAAGGCCCGCCGGCTTCTGGATCCCGACGAGATGGGGCGCGCCGAGGAAGAACGCGGCCTGAAAGCGGTCGGGGCCGGCCGCCGTCCTGATCGCCAACGCCTTCTGCGCGGCCTCGCCATAGCCGAGCTCGCTTGACGGCACTGCCTCCGGCAGGTCCGGCCGGCTGAGCCCGTCCGTCCAAAGCTGCGCCGTCTCAGGCCGGGCCCGCGCCTCCGCCAGAATGGTGTTGTAGAGGTCCACCCCCAGCACTTCCACAAACCCTTCGGACACGATCTGGCCGTTCTCGACGTACTGGCTGGCGACACTGAAATCGGGATGAACCAGGACATGCATCAGTTCGTGGCACAGCGACCGGATCATCTGCCATTGCGCATGCCACTGGGCGTCGGCGCCGGCGCCGCGCTTCTGCAGCCGGGTCTGCAGGTGCACAATCGGCGCCGTCAGGTTCCTGGAGTCGGTCCGCGGCGTCGCGCGCAAATGCCGGTCGACCAACTCCTGGGTCGGCTGGTCGGCCAGCATGGTCGTCAGGACAGCCTGTAATTCCCGCCCATCGTCAGGACGGTTGCTTTTGAAATGCACCTGGTCCAACACGCCCACCTCGGACATGGCGGCCCGGCTGGCGAGCAGCGCCAGCCGCGAACCGCTGACATCCTCGCCTTCGAGATCGCTGGTCTTGGCCGCATACTGCCAGCCGTGGTGGGTCAGCGTGATAGTCCTCGCCGACCGGGTCGCGTACGGAAAGAGCGTCCACGCGCGTTCCTGAATCAGGGCGGCCTTTTTCGGCATGGCCGCCTCGAACGGCTGTCGGACGCTCTCAAACGCGCCGGGATCATGGGCTTTGAGCACCTGGATGAGCTTGGGCGGCAATTCGCGGCGCAGAGCGGCCACGTCCAGAGGCTGGTCATCAGCCGGTGCCTGCGGGGGTCGGGGCCGTCGGTACTGTTCCCGCAGGCCCGCCGCCTGCTCGGGCCCCAGGGCCGGGAAACTGGCCACCAGGGCCCCGCCCAGCCATCCGGCCAGCTGCAGCACCTCGGTCCCGAAAACCCGCTCGTCGGCCGGCTGAGCCTGGTTTCGGCTCAGCCGCCCCATGTGGTACAGGGCCATGATGGCCGGGGTGAGCGCCGCCGCATTCAAGACGGGTTGGCGGTGATTGTTGTCCAGCAGCACCTTGAGCGCCCCGTAGATGGCGGCCCGCTTGGCATCGGAGTTGATAACTGCCGGGCTCTCAATCGCCTGGACAAGCCCGTCGGCTTTTTCGAATTGCACGCCTTTCAAGGTGGCGATCACGGCGCCGCGGTCGGCGGGCGGCTGCCAGGCGCCGTAGTCAACGATGACTGGCACCGGGGCGTTGGGCAGGCCGGCGTCGAATTCGGACCGGCGTTGCAGGCTGGCGGGGCTGAGTGAGCGGATGACCGGAATGGCGGCCCCAGAACGGGCTGGCCTGAGCCGGCGCTGAACGGCTCCGTTGCCCACCGCTTTCTGCAAGGCCAGCACGGCCGCCGGGTCGGAGACCGGCCCTTCATGGCCGGCCGGGGGCGCCATCTCGGCCGAGGCCGGTTGCCCAGCGGGTGGGCGCAGCGCTGAGCGGCGGATGGGCGTCAAGGCCGGCTGGGCTTTGGGCATATGCGGCGACGCTCTCCCGGAGCCTGTGAGCGGTGAACGCCTGGCCGGCTGCGCCAGGGTCAGCCGAGTTTAGATGGTTTTTGGCGGCGGGGCCTTTCCAACGGGCCGGCGATCGTTAGGAATTTCCTACCCCCAAGCCGTAACCCTCCCGTAACCACACCCGCACTTGCGGGTAATCGAGCCGGCCTAATGTGGAGCCAAATCCACCTGGGGAGGCTCCCATGTTCCGCAAAATCATCTGCTCGCTGATCCTGGCTCTCACCGCCCTCATCGCGGCCGTCCCGCCGGTCCACGCCGACGGGCCGCTCACCCTTGGCCGCGGCAGCCTGACCGCAATCGCCCTGTCGCCGGATGGCGCCCGGCTGGCGGTGGGGACGTCGATCGCGGTCTATCTGTTCGACGCCCAGTCCTTCGCCGTCCAGCAGTCCTGGGCGAGCAGCCTGCCGGCCCAACAAATCATCTGGTCCCCGAACGGCAGCCAGCTTCTGGTCATCGGCGCCCGGCAGGCCCAGGCCTTTGCCGCCGACGGCACCCTGCAGTGGTCCGGGCCGGCCTGCGGCGCGTGTGAGTGGGCCTTCAGCCGGGATGGCGCCACGGTGGCCGAGATCGCGGACTTCACCCGCCTGCGGCTGTTCGAGGCCGGGACCGGCCGGCTGGTTCAGGCCCTGGAGCTGGGCGACTTCTTCTCCGCCATTGCCTGGCACCTGGAGCACCTGACCCTGCCCGACCGCCAGAGCGCGAACGGGCGGCGGCTGGCCCTGGGTCAGCCCGGCTACTATTCCGGCGCGGATGCCCTGGTCTACGATGTGGCCGGCCGGTTCGCGTTCAATCACACCCATGCTTACGGCGCCGCGCTCAGCCCGGATGGCGGCTGGCTGGCCGCCGGAGCTTACGATGGCACGCTGCGGCTCTACCGGGTCGGCGACAAGGAGCCGGAGTTGACGTGGCCGGGCCTGCCCGACGGGTACACCCGCGCGCAGTTGACCTGGGCGCCGGACAGCCAGACCCTGTACGGGGCCGCCCACAACCGGGTCGTGGCCTGGGAGGCCCGGACCGGGGCCGTGTTGCGGGTGCTGGACGGTTTCACGGCCGGCGTGGGCCAGATCGCCTGGTCAGCGGATGGCCGGCGCGTCATCGCCACGCAGGGCCACCACCTGGGCAGCTGGGATCTGGCCAGCCGGCAGCCGGATGAATTGGGACTCCTGAACGAGTATGCAAACTCGGGCTGGTCGGTGACCGAGATGGCGGTCAGCCCCAGCGGATCCTTGTTGGCCGTGGCCGACTGGGCGGGCGTGACCGTGCATGCCGCCGATACCCTGCAGGCCCTCCACCGCCTGGTCATCGGCCGCCGGATCATGGCGCTGGCTTTCAGCCCGGACGGGCGCTGGCTGGCCACGGCCGGCGACGGCCCATTCGTCAACGTGTGGGACACCGCCACCGGCCGGCCGGTGATGGACCTGGCCAGCGGCTCGGGCACCTGGTTTGTGTCGGCGCTGGCCTTCCTGCCGGACGGTAAGGCGTTGCTCGGCCTGGAATCCACCGGCCGGCTGCGCCGCTGGGATCTGGCCGGCGGCGCGTCCACGGCCGTGCAGACCTATCAACCCCCGAACGTCTACTACTACGATCCCGCCATCCACCCCGGCGCGCAGCGGGTGGCGGCCGAGTACGGCTGGCAGGGCGTGGTGGTCTCCGATCTGGCGACTGGCGCCCGGCAATACCAGTTGGCCGTACGCAACGCGCGCTCGATCCAGATCAACGCGGCCGGCACCCGGCTGGCCGCCAGCGTGGGCGGCCAGGCCCAGATCTGGGACCTCGCCACCGGCGCTCTGTTGGCCAGCTACGGGCAGTGGCCCGATGCCTGGCGGGACCCGGCCGATCTGGCCTTCAGCCCCGACGGCACCCAGCTGGCCGTCAGCAGCACCGGCGGCTACGTTCAGGTCTGGCCGGTGCCCTGACCAGACGGCGGGCGAGCGGCGTGGGCCGGCCGGCCCCTCCGCCGAAAACACAGCAGTCCGATCAGAAAGGCGCTGACCCCTCAGCGCTTTTCTGATGCCGGCCGGCTGCGGCCGCCGCCTTGTAGACGAGTGGACTGCCATCGATCACGGCGCCGGGCCTTCCTCTCAGTGAAGGGCACCAAGCCGGTTTTGCCTCTTGACTCCGGTCTCTCTCGGCCATACTATGGGAACGTTCCCTGGGAACGTTACCACAACGCCCTTGCCGGCACCATGCCAACCCGCCCAACCATCATCGACGTAGCCCGCCACGCCGGGGTTTCCAAATCCACGGTCTCCCGCGTGTTGCAGGGGGGCGAAGTCCCTGTCAGCGCCGAGGCCGAGACGCGGGTGTGGGAGGCGGTGCGGGCGCTGGGCTACGAGCGCAACCAGCTGGCGCGCAGCCTGCGCACCGACCGCACCAACATGATCATGCTGGTGACTCCGGACATCACCAATCCCTTCTGGCCGGAAGTCGCGCGCGGCGTGCAGGATACCGTGGAGAAGCAGGGCTATTCCGTGGTGCTGGCCAACAGCGACTGGGCCCCGGAGCGTGAACAGAAGTTTCTGCAAACGCTGCGCGCCAACCGCTTCGACGCCCTGATCATCAACCCCACCGCCGTCAGCAATCTCGAAGCCGCGGTCGCCGGCATCCCCACCGTCATCCTCGGCCTGTACAACCCCTTCCAGAAACTGGACATGGTGGGGTCTGACAGCTTGGCGGGGACGCTCCAGGCGCTCGAACAC
>JAEURL010000047.1 GCA_016789165.1 Anaerolineales bacterium
GTCGCCGACGCGCTGCCCGGTGACGGCCGCGCTCAGGGCCCGCACCCCTACCCCGAGGAGGCCCAGGCTAAGCGGCAGCAGCACCGACGGCCCGGCACCCTGGAGCACAGCCGCGGCCAGCCACACCCAAGGGAAAATGAAGATCAGCCAGTGAAAGAGCGTGGAGGCCAGCAGGAGAGCCGGCTGCCCGCCGTGGCCGGCCAGGATGTTCTTAGCGAAGCCGGCCCGGACCTCGCGCCAACTCCGGTACATGCGGCAGACCACCAACCCCGCGCCGGCGGCAGCGCGCAGGCGCTGGCCGGCCGCCTTGCAACGCCGCGCCAGGGCAACGTCTTCCACCACATGGCCGCGGACCGCCGCATGTCCGCCCAGGGCTTCGTAGGCCGAGCGCCGGAAGAGCAGCCCCTGGCCTACGGCCGCCGCAAAGGCCGGCCCCGGCAGATGATGGGTGGCCAGCACCGGCAGATACGCCTGAACCGCCAGCGCCACCAGCGGCACCACCAGGCGCTCGCCCCAGGTTGCCGTGATCTGCGTGGGCCAAATGGTCAGCAGGTCGGCCCTGGTCCGCTCGAATTCGGCGGCGGCGGCGGCCAGGGCGGCGGGCCGCCAGCACACGTCAGCGTCCGTAAAGAGCAGCCGGTCAGTGGCCGCGGCCTGGGCCAGTTGGTGGCAGGCCCAGTTTTTCCCCAGCCAGCCGGCCGGCAGCGGCCGGCCCGCCAGCACGCGCACGCGGGCATCGCCGGCCGCCGCGGCCAGGGCCGCCGCTGTAGTGCCGTCCGTGGAGTCATCGTCCAGGATCAGCACTTCAAAATCCACGCCGGTTTGATCCAACAGGGCGCGCACCGTGGTCCCAATCACGGCCGCTTCATCCCGGGCCGGGATCAATACCGAGAGCCGCGCCGGCGGATCGGCGGCCGGCCCCGGCCGCAGCCGTGGGAAAGTGATGGCATTCAGGATGGCGATGCCGGCCAGGGTAACCAGGACGGCGCTGACCAACAGGGCGAGGACGAACATGCGGCCGGCCTCAAGCCTGACGGCTGACGGCGGACAGGCGCCGCACCAGCCGCGCCGCCCATTCGGTGCGCAGACGCGGCCGACGGGCCAGGTCAGCGCGGTATTTCCAAGCCAGCAGCAGGCCGTTCAGAGTCCACAGCCCCAGCCAGGTGGGATCTGGCCGGTAGAGCAATAAGTGGCCCAGAAAGCTCAGCCACGTGACCAGCAGCGCCCAACCCGAGTTATCGACCGTCAGGAACCAGACCGCCAACAGGCAGCCGAGGACCAGCGGGGCCTCCGGCCCGGTCAGGCCGGCCCAGACGCCAAAAGTGACGGCCACCGCCTTGCCGCCGCGGCCGCCCAGAAAAGGTGAGAAGGCGTGCCCCAGGATCGGCGCCAGCGCCACCGCCACCAGCCAGCCGCCGGTCAGCCCCGCGCCCCAATAGGCCAGACCGACCGGCAGCGCGCCCTTGAAGGCATCCAACAGCAGCGCGGCCACGCCCACCCCGCGCCCGCCGGCCTTGAAGACATTGGTGGAGCCGGGGTTGCCGTCGCCGTACTGACGGATGTCGCGGCGCAGGGCCAGCCGGCCCAGCAGCGGCGAGAAAGGCACGCTGCCCGCGCAGAAGGCGAGGAGAAGCCAGCCTAGAGGAGGCATAGACCAATCGACCGGGGCTGTGTCAAGGAGCGGGGGTGGAGCGGGCCTGGCGCCAAAACAAGACCACGAAGACGCCCATGCCCAGGAAGCCGGCCAAGGCCGGGCCAGGCTGGCCCCAGAAGAAGCCCAGGCCGACCGCCTGCAGGAGCCAGGTGAGCGTGTAGATCACGGCCAGGGGCCGGGCCGGCAGGTCGGCCGGCCCGCACACGAAGGTGATGACGAAAGCCGTGACCAGCCAGCCCAGGAAGTTCACCCACGGGATGCCGAAATAGCCGCCCGGTTCGGCCCAGACCCACAGCCCGCGCGCCACCATCTGCGGGTCCAGGTACAGGTCCCAGGCCGTGAAAGCCAGAGCGGCGACCAGCGCGAAGGGCGCGCGCTCACGCGGCCGGACGAGCGCCGCGGCCACGGCCCAGGCCGGCGGCAGCATCATCAGCCAGGCCAGCGGGATGAGGGCCGGCACCCCCAGCACCTGCGGCTGGAGCAAATCGGTGTAGCGGTAG
>JAEURL010000048.1 GCA_016789165.1 Anaerolineales bacterium
GCCCATGGGGGCCAGATCAGCGTCGACAGCCAGCCCGGCCGCGGCAGCACGTTCGCCTTTGCGCTGGGCCTGGCCGGCGCGGCTCGGAGGAGCGATGCCTGAGCGCCACATCCTCTTGATCGAAAGCGACGCGGCCGCGGCGGCCTACCTGGCGAACCTGCTGCGCCAGGCCGGCTACGCGGTGTCGACGGCGCCCGGCGGCAAGGAAGGCCTGATCGAGGCCTGGCGCGGCCGGCCGGACATGATGATTGTCACCGCCGAACTGCCGGACCTGGGCGGCCTGGAGGTGGTGCGCAAGCTGCGCGGCGACGCGCGCACCAACAAGGCCAAGGTCATCATCCTCTCGACCCGCAGTTATCCCCAGGACATCCTGGCCGGCGTCCAGGCCGGCGCCGACGAGTACATCGTCAAGCGGCCCGGCGCCGACGGCGAGCTGCTTGAACGCGTGCGCGCCCTGCTGCCGCGCGGCGTGGTCGAGCCGGCCGCCGCCCCGGAGCCGGCCCGGCCGCTGGCCCGCCTGGTGTCTTTCCTGAGCGCCAAGGGCGGCACCGGCACCTCCTCCCTGTGCGTCAATGTGGCCCAGGTGGTGGCCCAGCAGGCCCCGGCCAAGCGCCTGGCCGTGGTGGATCTGGTCCTGCCGGTCGGCTCGCTGCACTACATCGTCGGCGTGGACACCCCGGACCGGCACATCGTGGCCGCCACCCGGCTGGAGCCGCGCCACCTGACGCCCGAGCGCCTGCAGCCGCTGCTCACCCGCCGCGAGGAGTGGGGCTTTGATTTGCTGCCCGGCGCCCCGGACCCGGAGGTGGCCCAGGAGCTGCGCGTGGAACGGCTGGAGGCGGTCTTCGCCGCCCTGCGCCAGATGTACGACCTGGTCTTTGTCGATTTCGGCCGCGCGCTCTCGCGCGTCAGCCTGCCCTTCATCCGCCAGTCCGCCAAGGTCTTCGTCATCACCAGCCCAGACGCGGCCACCGTGGCGCTCACCAAGGCCGTGCTGAACTATCTGGACCTGCAGGACGTGCGCCGGCACCGGCTGCAGCTGGTGTTGAACCGCGCGGTGGGGCTGGAGGGCCTCAGCCGGCCGGAGATGGAGCGGGAGCTGGGCTTCGCCATCTCGGCCCTGATCCCGCACATGGGCAGCCACTTCTCCCTGGCCAACAACCAGCACCAGCCGGTCAGCCGCAAGTTCGCCAGCGAGACCGTGCCCTTCACCCTGCAGAACGTGGCCCTGACCCTGCTGGAGCAGTTGAACCAGCAGGCCGACGATGCCGCCCCGGTATCCGCCTGAACCCGCGAGGAGCCCCATGAGCGTCCGCATCGACTCCAAAGGCAAGATCTTCACCGACGTCGTCCACAAGGAAGAAGTGCCGGTCCTGATCCAGACCCTGACCAACGTCATTCACGGCAACATCTTCCTGCGCCCGGAGCAGCGCATCAAGGACAGCCTGAACGACAACCCGGAGAGCTTTATCGCCGTGACCGGCGCCCAGATCTACAGCCCGGCCGGCCAGCTGCTCCACACGGCTGAATTCCTGACCGTTAACAAGCAGCACATCGTCTGGCTGCGCCCGGACGACAAGCGGCCGGCGCATCCGGCCGAAAGCGTGCCCGGCGCCTGACGGCCGGCCCATTTCCGCCCCCACAAGGACCGCCGCGATGTCGCTTAGCAACCGCCTCCGTGACGCCAACCGCCCCGCCGCGCCCGCGCCGACCCCGTCCGCGGCCGCCGCCCCGTCCGCCGGCGGTGAGCCGGCCGGCCGCCCCGGCGCCGCGGCGGCCGGCATGAGCAACGAGCGCCTGCGCCAGCTGCGCGATTACCTGATCACCCAGGTGGCCGGCAGCCTGGAGGACCCGGCCGGCCTCAAGCAGGATGAGGCCGCCCGCAAGGATATCGAACGCCGGACACAGGAGGCCTTCGCCACCACGCGCGTCGCCCTGCCGGAGACCGCCCGCGCCGAGCTGATCCGCGAGGTGGTCAACGAGTTCTTCGGCTTCGGCCCGATCCAGCCGCTGCTGGAGGACGCGAGCGTGAACGAGGTGATGGTCAACGGACCCAACCGCGTCTACATCGAGCGCAAGGGCAAGCTGATCCTCACCAACGTCCGCTTTGACAACGACCAGCACGTGCGCCGGATCATCGACCGCATCATCCTGCCCCTCGGCCGGCGCATCGACTACGACAACCCGCTGGTGGACGCCCGCCTGCCGGACGGCTCGCGCGTCAACGCCGTCATCCCGCCGGTCGCCATCGACGGCCCGTCCATCACCATCCGCAAGTTCTCGGTCAAGAAGCTGACCGTGGACGACCTGATCCAGTTCGGCTCGATGACGCCGCAGATCGCCGAGTTCATCAAGGCCTGCGTGGTCTCGCGCCTGAACATCGTCATCTCCGGCGGCACCGGCTCCGGCAAGACCACGCTGCTCAACGTGCTCTCCGGCTTCATCCCGGAGGACGAGCGCATCGTCACCATTGAGGACGCGGCCGAGCTGCAGCTGCACCAGGACCACGTGGTGCGCCTGGAGACCAAGAAGCCCAACCTGGACGGCAAGGGCGAGGTGACCATCCGCGATCTGGTGCGCAACTCGCTGCGGATGCGCCCGGAGCGCATCGTGGTGGGCGAGTGCCGCGGCGGCGAAACCCTGGACATGCTCCAGGCCATGAACACCGGCCACGACGGCTCGCTGACCACCCTGCACGCCAACACCCCGCGCGACGCCCTCTCGCGCATGGAGACCATGTCCCTGATGGCGGGCATGGATATGCCGCTCAAGGTCATCCGCGAACAGATCGCCTCGGCCATCGAGCTGATCGTCCAGCAGGCCCGCCTGCGCGACGGCTCGCGCAAGATCACCTACATCACCGAGGTGATCGGCATGGAGGGCGACACGGTGGTGCTGCAGGACGTCTTCAAGTTCGTGGAAGACGGCGCGGACGCGGACGGGCACGTGGTGGGCCAGGTGCGGCCCACCGGCCTGCGCCCGATGTTCACGCCCAAGCTGGAGGCCGCCGGCTTCCGGCTGCCGGCCGACATCTTCATGGCCGGCGCCGGCGGCAGCCGCAACCGCCGCTAGCCGCGGCGCGCAGGAGCAGATCATGAGCGACACCGACCTGGCCTTGAGCGTGCGGGCCAAGATGCTGGGCGTCCTGCTGCGCGATGCGCGCCAGAGCGCCGGCCGGACCATCAAGGAGTGCGCCGAACAGCTCGGCCTGACCCCCGGCGCCTACACGGCCTACGAGTCCGGCGAGAAGAGCCCCTCCTTGCCCGAGCTGGAGCTGCTGGCTTACGCGCTGGAGGTCCCGCTCAACCATTTCTTCGGCCAGACCACGCTGGTGGCGCAGACCGACCAGCGCCCGCCGGCCCCGGACGCGGCGGTGCTGGAGCTGCGCGACCGCATGATTGGGGCGCGCCTGCGCCAGGCGCGCCTGGCCGCCAAGCTGCGCCTGAAGGAATTCGCCGAGCGGCTGGGCATCGCCAGCGGCCTGCTCTCCGCTTACGAATACGGCGAGAAGGCCGTGCCGCTGCCGGACCTGGAAGTGATGGTCAACCGGCTGGGCCTGAACGTGGAAGATTTCCTGGAGCCGGAGGGCGTGGTGGGGGAGTGGGAGAGCGCCCGCCGGCTGTTCGAGCGTTTCAAGGCGCTGCCCCCCGAGCTGCGCGATTTCGTCGTCAACCCCGTCAACGAGCACTATCTGCGACTGGCCCAGCGCCTGAGCCAGATGCCGGCCGA
>JAEURL010000059.1 GCA_016789165.1 Anaerolineales bacterium
GCTGAAGCGCTTCGTGGGCGTGCCGTATCTGTGGGGCGGCTTCTCGCCCTTCGGCTACGATTGCTCCGGCCTGGCGCAGACCCTGTGGGCCTGGCTGGGCCTGGCCCTGCCGCGCGACGCGGATCAGCAGTGCGCGGCCGGCCGGCCGGTGGACGGTCCACCCCAGGCCGGGGACCTGCTCTTCTTCGGCGAGCGGCCGGAGGACGGGGACGACCTTCGCTCCGGGATCACCCACGTCGCCCTGGCCTTGGACGCCGCCGACGTCCTGCACAGCGCCGGCTCCGCCAACGGCGTGACCGTCAACAGCCTGGACCCCGAGCGGCCGGCCTACAACGCCTGGCTGCGCGAGCATTGCCTGGCCGTCCGCCGTTACGCATGAAACTCACCCCCGAGCCCGCCACCCTCCAGCTCCGCACCACCTTCCGCATCGCCCACGGCGCCAGCGACCAGCGCCACAACGTGCTGGCCCACCTGGACGAGGGCGTGGGCGAAGGCGCGGCCGTGCCCTACCACGGCGAAACCCAGGCCGGCCTGCTGGCGGACCTGGCGCGCGCCGCCGCCAGCCTGGAAACGGCCGACCCGCTGCGGATTGATGACTGTCTGGCCGGCCTGCCGCCCCTGACGCCGGCCGCGCGCGCCGCCGTCGATATCGCCCTGCACGACGTGTGGGGCCAGCGCCTCGGCCAGCCGCTGTATCGGCTCTTCGGGCTCAACCCGGCCGCCGCGCCGGAGACCTCCTTCACCATCGCCATCGACGAGCCGGAGGCCATGGCGGCCCGGGCGCGCGACTCCGGCTGGCCGATCCTCAAGATCAAGGTCGGCACGGAAGCGGACGAGGCCCGCCTGCGCGCCATCCGCGCTGCCACGCCGGCCCGCCTGCGCGTAGACGCCAACGCCGGCTGGACGCGTGAACAGGCCGCGCACCTGATCCCGCGCCTGGCGGAGTTTGGGCTGGAGTTGGTGGAGCAGCCGCTGCCCCGGGAGGACCGGGAGGGCCTGCGCTGGCTCAAGGCCCAGAACCTGGGCCTGCCGATCTTCGCCGACGAAAGCGTGAAGACCGCGCGCGATGTGGCCGCGCTGGCCGGCGCCGTGGACGGCGTGGTGATCAAGCTGATGAAAACCGGGGGCCTGCGCGAGGCCCTGCGCGCCATCCACACCGCGCGCGCCCTCGGGCTGCAGGTGATGCTCAGTTGTATGGTGGAAAGCTCGGTGGGGGTGACGGCGGCCGCGCACCTGGCCCCGCTGTGCGACCTCGTCGATCTGGACGGCCCCCTGCTGATCGCCAACGACCCCTACGCCGGCGTGCGTTACGAAGGCGCGCGGCTGATCCTGCCGGACCGGCCCGGCCTGGGCGTGCTCCGGCGCTAGACCGCCGGCGCGTCCAGCCGCGTCAGATCCGCCCAGGTCTCGCGCTGGCGGATCAGGCGCACCTCCCCCGCCTCCACCAGCACCTCAGCCGGCCGCGGCTGGGCGTTGTAGTTGGAGGCCATGCTGTAGCCATAGGCGCCGGCGTTGAGCACCGCCAGTTGGTCGCCCGGCCGCAGCGCCGGCAGCTGCCTGTCGTGCCCCAGGAAATCGGACGACTCACAGATCGGCCCGGCCACATCGGCGGGCGCCAGCGCGCCCGGCGCCGGCTCGGCCACGGCCACGATCTCGTGATAGGCGTCGTACAGGGCCGGCCGCAGCAGATGATGCATGCCGGTGTCCACGATCACGATCCGGCCGCCGGCCATCTGCTTGACGGCTTGCACCGTTGTCACCAGCGCGCCGGCCGTGCAGACCAGATAGCGGCCGGGCTCCAGGTGGAAGTGCAGGCGGCCGGCCCACGGCCGCAGCAGCTCCACAATCGGCGCGGCGAAGGCCTCGATGGGCGGGTAATCGTCCGTGGCCCGGTACGGCACCGGGAAACCGCCGCCGATGTCCAGCGTGTCCAGGCCCGGCACCGCCTGAATAAAGTCCAGGGTCACCTGCAGGGCCCGCACGGTGGCGCCGGCGTCGGCCACCTGTGAGCCGATGTGGATGTGCACGCCGCGCAGATCCAGGGCCGGGAAATCGCCCCAGCGCGCCGCCAGCGCGCGGGCCTCGGCCAGCGGCAAGCCGAACTTGCTGCGGCCCCCGCCGGTGCGGATGTGGTGGTGGGTATCGGGTTCCACGTCCGGGTTGAGGCGGAAGGCCACCCGCGCCCGCCCGCCGCGCGCCGCCGCCAGCGCATTCAGGCGCGCCAGCTCATCGGCCGATTCGACATTGAACCAGCCGACCCGGGCTTCCAGGCCGGCGGCCAGCTCGGCGTCGGTCTTGCCCACGCCGGCGAAGACGATGCGGTCCGGTTCGCTGCCGGCCGCCAGCGCGCAGTGCAGCTCACCGCCCGAGACGATATCGAAGCCGGCCCCCAGTTCGCGCAGGCGGCGCAGCAGGCTGACGTTGGCGTTGGACTTGACCGCGAAGCAGATCAGCGGGTCCAGCGGCGCGAAGGCCGCCGCCAGCCGGCGGTAGTTCTCGCGCAGGGCGGCGGCCGAATAGACGTAGAGCGGCGTGCCGTGGGCGCGCGCCAGCTCGGCCAGGGGCCGGCCGTCACAGGCCAGCTGGCCGGCATGATAGGCGAAAGGCAGCGACATAGGTTTTAGGGGGAAGCTGAATGGGTGGCGATGCAGTGGACCGATGATACCACCGCGGCCGGCTCAGCCGGGCTTGTGTTCGCAGACGTGGCCGCAGTGGGCGGCCAGGGTCACCCGCAGATCGTCCGGCTTGAAGCCGTGCTCCCGGACCGCCTCGCTCAGGCCGGCCTCGGACATGCCCGTGACCGCGTTGAGCCGGCCGCAATCCAGGCACAGGATGGAGAACGACGACGATTGCGGCTGGCGCACCTGATAGAAGCGCTCGCCGCCCAGGCCCGGCACCGCCTCCAGCCACCCCAGGTCGCAAAAGCTGGCCAGGTTGCGGTAGACGGTGGAGAGGTTCAGGCCCGCCGGCCGGACCAGTTGGTGGAGGGCCTCGGCGGTCAGCGGGCCTTCGGCGGCCAGCAGCGTCTCCACCAGTTGGCGGCGCGGGCCGGTGAGCCGGTAGCCGGCGGCCCGCAGCAGTTCAAAGACCTCGCCCTGGTTCATGCCGTCACCTCCACCCGCAGCGCCTGCGCCACTTCCGTGCCCAGCACCGGCTCCGCCCGCCCGGTGCCGCCGTCCATCAACCGCAGCCGGACCGGGCCATTGAAGGGCGCGCGGCCGGCCACCTGCACCGCCCGGCCCGGCACCAGGCCCAGCTCGGCCAGGTAGCGCAGCTTGGCCGGGTCGTCGGTCTTCACGCGCCGGATCACGGCCTGCGCCCCCAGCGGCGTCTCCAGCAGCGGCTGATCATTCACGGCCGCCAGCCGGCCATCCTTGGTCGGGATCGGGTCGCCGTGCGGGCAGTGGGTGGGGTAACCGCAGACCGTGTCCATGCGGTCTTCAAAGGCGTCGGTGATGGTCAACTGCAGCCCGTGGGCCTGCTCGTGGACCTCGTCCCAGCCAAAGCCCATCACCTTGACCAGGAAGACTTCCAGCAGGCGGTGCCGGCGGATCGAGGCCAGGGCCTCGCGCTCGCCGGCCGGCGTGAGCTGGACGCTTTTGTAGGGGGTGTGGGTGAGCATGCCGGATTGCTGCAATCGGCGCAGCATACGTACCACGGCCGAGGGCGAGACCTCCAGGCGTTCGGCCAGCTCGGACGTGCTGACGCCCGCCGGGCTGTGGGCCAGCCGGTAGATCTCACCCAGATATTCGCGCATCGTCGCACTGATGGGCAACTCGCACCTCAACGGCCCGCCTCCGGGCGGGCCGGCTCCTCGACCAATTTTCAGACAATTATCATCATAATTCAGATGCAAACGATCTGCAATACCGTTATCCGGCAACAAAAAAGGCCCGTTCCGTTGCCGGAGCGGGCCTGCGGGAGCGGGAACGCGTTAGTCGGCGCTGACGGCCGCTGGCCGCGCGGCGCCGGGCGACGGGGCGGTGGCCGGCCGGCGGGCCAGCGTCTCAGCCCCCCAGAGCAGCAGGGCAATCCAGGTGAAATCGGCCAGGAGCAGGTGCACGAGCTGGGTCCACAGCGGCACCAGCAGCAGCACGTTGACCAGGCCCACCGCCCACTGCGCGGCCACCAGGCCGACGACGATCCAGGCCAGCCGGCGGGCGCCGGCGGTGGGCG
>JAEURL010000061.1 GCA_016789165.1 Anaerolineales bacterium
AGGGTGACGGGCAGCAGCAGCGGCACCCGGTCCGGCTCCCGGTGCCCAAGCGTGGTCAGCACGCGCCGCAGGGAAGTCCAGGTTTCAGACATGGAGCGGCTCCTCCAGGGTCTGCACCAGGCGCACAGCGTCGGAGGCGGAGTAGCCGACGGCATCCGCGCCGGCCTCACGCCACAACTCGCGGTCCAGGCGGAAGGGCGCGCCGCCCACCACCACGCGGGCCGGGCAGCCCAGGGCCGTCAGGCGGGCGCGCACTTCGCGCACGCGCAGCGCGGAGGGCAGCATCAGCACCGAGATCAGCAAGAGCTGAACGCCGTCGGCGGCGGCCCGGCCGGCCAGCGCGGCGGCCTCCTGCCGGCCGTAATCGCGCACGGCGTAGCCGGCGGCGCGCAGGGCCGAGAGCACCAGGCGTTTGCCCAACAGGTGGTAATCGTCCAGCGTGGCGATCGCCAGGCGCGGCTGCGCGGGGCGCCCGCCGGAGTCGCCGTCCGGCAGCAGCGCCGGCTGATAGGCCTCCAGCAGCTGCTCGCACAGCCGGCCGCTCATGTAGACCTGCGAGAGGGAGACCTGGCCGATCTCCCAGCCCTGGCCGATACGATCCAGGGCCGGGATCACCACCCGGTCGGCCAGGAGGGCTGGGCCGGCCGCCGGCTCGCTCTGCGCCAAAAACTGGCGCAGGGTCTGGGCGGCGGCCACACTGTCCAGGCTCAGTAACGCTCGCTCAAAGGTCAATACATAATCTGACGCAGGGGGAGTAGGGAGGGGATGCACAGCAGCGCCTTGACTCCATTGTGACACCTTCACTATGGCATAGTCCGGCGCTGGCCGACAGATAAATTGTTGTTAAAAACCGGGCGGCGCTAACGAGCGGCGAACAACCGGTCCACGGCGTCGGCCAGCTCACTCAGATTGTGAACCTGATGCACGGCGTCGCACAGCGGCGCGTACTGGGGCATATCGCTGTCGCCGGTCCCCCATTGGAAATTCAGCTCGGGGTTGAACCAGACCACGCGGCGGGCGCGGCGTTTGATCTGCTCGAACAGGTCCAGGCGCGGGTCGCGGAAGTTGTTGCGGCCGTCGCCCAGGAAGATCACGGTCGTGCGGCGGTCCACGGCGTCCAGGTGGCTGTCATAGAAGTTCTGCAGGCTGAAGCCGAGGTCGGTGGCGTAATAGCCGGGCGGGATGCGGTGCAAAACGAGCGGGATCGCGGCGTCCGGGCGGTGGGTGATGAACTCGTCGCTGACTTCCTCGAGATGGTCGTTGAAGGCGAAGGAGCGCGCCTTGCCCACCTGGTCCTGCATCTCGTACATCAGCCGCAGCATGAACTCGGCCACCGGGCGCATGGAGGTGGAGATATCACAGATCAGGGCGAACTTGGGTTTGAGGCGGCGCTTTTTGTAGCGCAGGTCAAAGGGCACGCCGGCGGTGCGCAGGTTGGCGCGCAGGGTGGACTTGGCGTCCAGGGTTTTGCCGTCGCCCTTCTTCTGGCGCAGGGCGGCGCGCGAGCGGAGCTTGGCGGCCAGCCGGCTCACCAGCCGGCGCAGTTCGCGGGCCTCGGCCTCGCTCAGGTCTTGAAACGGGCGCTGCATCAGCTCGGATTCATCAAACCGCTCGGGCGGCTGCTCGGCCAGCTGGCGGGCCAGGCTCTGGCCGGCGGCCTGCTGCGCCTGCTCGGCGAGCGCGTCGCGGTTGGCGGCCAGGAGCTGCAGGATGGCCTGCTGGCCCTCGGCCGTCATGCCCAGCTGGGCCAACTGCTGCATGAGCTGTTCAATCTGCTCGGCCAACTGCTCCAGGCCGAGCTGGCGGAGCATCTGGCGCGTGATCTGGCTCTGCTGTTCCGGCCGCCGGCCCCAGCGCCCGCCGGCCTGCCGGGCCATCTGCTCCAGCTCCTCGCGGCTGGGGCCCTGCCCGGCGGCCAGCATCTGCAGCAGCCGGCTGAGGTCGCCGGCCAGGGCGCGCATGGCGGCCTCCAGCATCTGCTGCTGGTCCGGCGTCAGCAGCTGCTCCGGCGGGATCAAGGGCGGGCCCCCCGAGCCGAAATACAGCGGGAACAGGCGCTCGTAGATCGGGGCGTCCCGGTTTTCCTTGATCAGCGTGGCGCGCAGGGCGCGGCGGAAGGCCGCGCGGTCCAGCACGCCGAGCAGCTCCGTGGCCCGGAAAGCGTCGGCGCTCTCCGCCAGGGAGACGCGCACCCCGGCGGCGCGCAGGCCGGCGATAAACTGGGCGATGCGGTCATCCATGGCTAATTGCGCGGGCCTTTAAGCCGGCGGATGAAGGCCGGGTCCTCCTCGGGGCGCGGGCGCGGCTCTTCCCGCTGCAGGCCGCGCTTGGCGCGCTGCAGATCGGCCTCGTGTTTGAGCAGGATCGAGAGGGTGGTGTCCAGCGTGCGCTGGTCCAGGGACTTGGCGTTGAGCAGCACCAGGGCGCGCGCCCAATCCAGGGTCTCGCTGACCGAGGGCGACTTCTTCAGGTCCAAGGTGCGCAGGCGCTGGACGAGCTCCACGGCCTGGCGGGCCAGGTGCGGCGAGAGGTCCGGCACTTTCAGGCGCACCACGCGCAGCTCGGCCTCCAGAGCCGGGTAGCCGATGTGCAGGTAGACGCAGCGGCGCTTGAGGGCTTCGGAGAGCTCGCGGGTGTTGTTGGAGGTGAGCAGCACC
>JAEURL010000105.1 GCA_016789165.1 Anaerolineales bacterium
CGCGTGGCGGCCGGCGATTTGAGCACCCGCTTTGCGGCCGGCTCCGGCGACGAGCTGGCTCAGCTGGCCGGCGCCTTCAACGCCATGGTGGTCGGCCTGCGCGAGCGCGAGCGGCTGCGTGACCTGTTCGGCCGCTACCTGAGCCGCGAGGTGGGCGAGGCTGTGCTGGCCGGCCGGGTCTCGCTGGCCGGCGAACGCAAGACCATCACGGTCCTGTACGTGGACATGCGCGGCTCGACGACCTTTGCCGAGCAGTATCCGCCCGAGCAGGTGCTGGCCGCGCTCAACCAGTATTTCGAAGTGATCATCCTGGCCGTGGAGGCCCACGGCGGCATCGTCAACCGCTTCGTGGGCGACGAGGCCGTGTGCGTCTTCGGCGCGCCCACCGCCCTGCCGGACCACGCCGAGCGCGCCGTGCAGGCCGCCCTCGCCATCCGCGCCGGCCTAGGCTACGTCAACGCCAAGCGCGCGGCGCTGGGCCAGCCGGAGCTGCGCTTCGGTCTGGGGATCAACACCGGCGAGGTGGTGGCCGGCGCCACCGGCTCGGAGGAACGCCAGGAATACACGCTCATCGGCGACGCCATGAACTTGGGCGCGCGCATCCAGGCGCTGACCAAGACCTTCCCCGAGCAGGACCTGCTGTTGAGCGAGTTCACGGCCGCCGCCCTGACCGGGCCCTATCCGCTGGCCGATCTGGGCGAGGCCGAAATCCGGGGCAAGAGCCGGCCGGTGCGGATCTACGGGCTCTCGGCGCCGGCTGGCTAGGAGACGCGATGCTTGTCCTTGAGACCAAACCGGCGGGCGCGGGGACAGTCAGCGCCGGCCCGCGCGGGATGCCGGGGCGGATGGCGGTGGGGGCCTAGATGCTGCTCCTGGCCGCCCGCAACCTGCGTGCCCGGCCCGGCCGCACGCTGTTCACGGCGATTGCCATTGCCTTAGGCGTGGCGCTGGTCTTCGCCGGCCGCCTGGTCGGCGCCGCGACCGAGGCCGCGAACCAGCAGGCGCGCGTCAATCGCCTGGCCGGCGCGGACCTGGAGATCTCGAGCGCCACCCGGGTTAATTTCCCGGCCGGGGCGGCCGAGGCGGCCCGCGCGCGTCCGGAGGTGGAGGCCACCGCCCCGCTCCTGCGCGCCCGCGCCGAAGGCTCCGATCTGAGCCTGCTCGGGCTGGATGCGCTGGGGCCGCTGCGCCCCTACGAGCTGGCGGCCGGCCAGTTCTTCTCCGCGCCGGAGGCGCCGGAGATCCTGCTGCCGCTGGGGTGGGCCGCCCAGCATGGGCTTGGCGTCGGCCAATCCATTGAGCTCTCGCTGCTGGGACAAGCGCACACCTTCACCATCGTCGGCCTGCTCCGGGAAGAGAGCCTGCCGGGCGGCCGGCCCGCGGCTTGGGTGCCCATCCAAACCCTGCAGTCCGCGCTGGCCGCGCCGGGCGAGGTCACCACCATCTTGGTGAGGCTGAAGCCCAACACGCCGCTGGCCCCCGCGCGCGCGGCGCTGCAGACCGCGCTGGGCGCGGCCTACGTGGTATCGAGCGTCCAGGCCGGCGCGGTGGAAGGCGATGTGGTCCAGCAGGCCTTGACCGGCGCGGCCATGCCGTTCGCGGGCGTGGTCATCCTGCTGGCGGGCGCGTTCTTCATCTATAACGCCTTCGCCATTACCCTGACCGAGCGTGTGCACGAGATTGGGCAGCTGCGCGCGCTGGGCATGACGCGCGGGCAAGTGCTGCGGCTGACCCTGGCCGAGGCGGTGCTGGTGGCGCTGGCGGGATCGGCGGCCGGCCTGGTGCTGGGCTATGCCCTGGGGCTGCTCATCGCCCAGGCGGCCGGCGCCGGCCCGCTCACGGTGCCGGCCGACGGCCTGGTGCTGGCGGTCGGCCTGGGCCTCCTGATCACGGTCGGAGTGGTGCTCAACCTGGCCTGGCAGGCGGGCCGCGTCTCACCGCTGACGGCGCTGCGCGTCAATGCGCCGGAACGCGCGGCGCCGCGCCGGACGGCCTGGAGCGCGCTGGGTGCCGCGGCTGGCCTGGGGCTGTTCGCCGTTTTGTATGGGCAGATGCTGGACTATTGGAAGACCGCGCCGGTCTCCATGTCCTGGCAAACATTTTTCCCGCCGCTCGTGCTGGGCGCGGCGGTGCTGTTCGCCCTGCCGCTGGTTACGCGCGGCTTGCTGCGGCTGGGGACGCGTTGGCGCTGGGGCGTGGGCGGCCGCCTGGCCCTGGATACCCTGGCCCGCCAGCCTGGCCGGGCCGCGCTCACCACTGTGACGCTCACCATCAGCTTGATGCTGGTGATCTTCCTGACCTCCATCACGCAAGGCATCGCGGCGTCATTTGTCGAGAACTACGCTTCGGTCTATGCGGATTATGATTTCGCGCTGGGGCGCAACACCACCTCTGACCAGGTCGCCCCGGCGCTCGCGCCGGCCCTGCAGGCCGACCTCGACGCGCTGGCCGCTGAAACCGAGATGCTGCGCTATGGCTCGATCCCGGTGGCCGACCCGAACAGCTACCCCTTCGGCGTGTCCGCGCCCGCGCCCGTGTACGTGGGCGACCTGGAGTTCTTCAATCGGCCGCGCCTGTTTCGGGCTGTGGAAGGGTCCTGGGCCGAAGCCGAAAAGTATTTCGCCGCCGGGCCGGCGGTGGCCATCTCCGAGATCGCGGCGCGGGTCTACCACCTCCATCCAGGCGATAAACTGCCGATCGATACCTATGAAGGCCGGGTGGACTTCACGGTGGCGCTCGTATCCAGCGCCTTCATCTTTGATATGGAGGCCGGCATCCGTTACTTCCATATTTACCCGAGCATGTTTTTCTTCCGCTTTCCCGCCGGCGCCGACCCGGAGGCCATTCGCATTCATGCGCGCGACCTGGCCCGGCGCAATAATCTGCAGATGATTGATGATCTACCCTCGTTCCTATCCGGTTTTCTGGATATATTCCTCAACTCCATCCTGGCGCTGTTTGGCGGCCTGACCTCGATCTCCGGCATTGTGGCCGCGCTGGGCATCGCCAACACCCTGGTCGCCTCCGTGCTGGAGCGCCAGCGCGAGCTGGGCACGCTGCGCGCGCTGGGCTTTACCCGCGCGCAGGTGCGCGGCCTGGTGGTGATCGAA
This sequence comes from Anaerolineales bacterium, assembly GCA_016789165.1. Classification (GTDB taxonomy): domain Bacteria; phylum Chloroflexota; class Anaerolineae; order Anaerolineales; family UBA6663; genus SpSt-583. Next base: position 3,111 of record JAEURL010000105.1, read on the forward strand.
GCCGGCCTGCTGGGCCTGATCGGTTCGCTGCTGGGCGTGCTGGGCGGGCTGGCCATGGGGTATGCCGCCCAGCAGCTGATCAACGCCCAGCTGGCGACGGTCGGGTTTGTGGCGCCGGCCGGGCTGCCCTTGCCGTGGGGCGGGGCGGCTTTCGCGCTGATCGCGGGGCCGGCGCTGGCGATGCTGGTGGCATTGTGGCCGGCCGACCGGGCGGCGGCGGTGGACCCGGCCGTGGCCATGCGGGCCGAGGGCGCGACCGGCTTTCGGCCGCCGGCCCGGCATCTCGGCCCGGCCGGCCTGCGCGGCGTGCTGGCGCGCCTGCCGCTGGCGGCCAAACTCTCGATCACCACTGGCCTGGTCATCATCCTGACCATCGCGGCGCTGACCGCGGTGCGCATGGCCGCCGAGCGCCGACTGATCGAGGACAACATCCGCGCCATCTTCGCCCGCGCCACAGAACTGCTGGTGGGCACCAGCCAGAACCAGCTGCCGGCCGAAGTGACGGCGCTGACGCCGGCGCTCATCCAGGCCAGCTTCACCCAGTCCGGCGCCTCGGTTGATTCGCTCAACCAGCTTTTCCAGGGCGGCCAAGCGGCCTATGATTTCGAGCTCAAGTACGCGTTCATCACCGATCCTGGCCACCGCGTCCTGGCCGGCAGCCGGCCCGAGTTCAACAACCTGGTGCTGACCGATACCGTGCCGTTGGCCGGCGCCAATTCCTCCGTGCGTCTGACCGACTGGGCGGGCGAGCGCGTCTTCGAGTCGACGATCAACATTCAGAACCAGGCCGGGCGCACGCTGGGCTATGCCGTGGTGGGCGTCTCCGCCGAGCCGGTCGATCGGTTGATCGGCGACATCATCCGCGGGTCGCTGTGGATGATGGCCGCCGCCCTCGCGGTGGCGGTCATGCTCACGGTCTACTTTACCCGCCGCGCGCTCGCCCCCCTGGCCCAGATCGCGTCCGCGTCGCACGCTGTGGCGCGCGGCGATCTGGAGCAGCGCGTGCCCGAGGACCGCTGGGATGATGTGGGCCGGCTGAGCCGCGCCTTCAACGACATGGTCGCCGGCCTGACCGAGCGCGAGCGGCTGCGCGACCTGTTTGGCCGCTACCTGAGCAAGGAGGTCAGCGAAGCCGTGCTGGCCGGCCAGGTGACGCTCACCGGCGAGAAGCGCGAGATCACGTGCCTGTACGTGGATATGCGCGGCTCGACCAGCTTCGCCGAGCGCTACGGCGCGGCGGAGGTCGTGGCGGCGCTGAATGAATACTTTGAGGTGATCATCCTGGCCACCGAGGCGCACGGCGGCATCGTCAACCGCTTTGTGGGCGACGAGGTGGTGTGCATCTTCGGGGCGCCGCGCGCCTACCGCGACCATGCCGAGCGCGCGGTGCGGGCCGCGCTGGCGGCGCGGCAGGGGATGGCCTACGTCAATCAAAAGCGGCAAGCCTTGGGCAAGGCCGGCCTGACGTTTGGGATGGGCCTGAACACGGGCGAGGTGGTGGCCGGCGCGACAGGCTCGGAGGAGCGCCAGGAATACACCGTCATCGGCGACGCCATGAACGCCGGCGCGCGCATCCAGGCCCTCACCAAGACCTTCCCGGACCAGGACCTGCTGCTGAGCGAGTTTACGCTGGCCGCGCTGGGGGCGGCGGCCGAGGACTATGTGTTTATCGACCTGGGGCCGGCCGAGCTGCGCGGCAAAAGCCAGCTGGTGCGGCTCTATGGCTTGGCCGGCCGCCGCGCCGCCGCCGGGCCGCCTTCAGACATCGGCCGGCGGGCGGCCTAACAAAGGAGACACGATGCCTGTCCTCGAGACCAACCAGGTGAAGAAGCAGTATCAGATGGGCGAAGTGACCGTGAGCGCCCTGGCCGGCGTGAGCCTGGCCGTGGAGCAGGGCGAGTTCGTGGCCATCATGGGGCCGTCCGGTTCGGGCAAATCCACGCTGCTGCACCTGCTGGGCGGGCTGGACGGGCCGAGCGACGGCGAGATCACGCTGGCCGGCCAGCCGCTGGCGCGCCTGAGCGACGACGAGGTCACGCTCGTGCGCCGCCGCAAGATCGGCTTCATCTTCCAGTTCTACAACCTGCTGCCGACGCTGACGGCCGAGGAGAACGTGGGCCTGCCGCTGCTGATCGACGGGCAGAGCCTGGAGCGCCACCGCGAGAAGATCGCCCGGCTGCTGGCGCTGGTGGGCCTGGCGGACCGGCGCGACCACAAGCCGGATCAGCTCTCCGGCGGCCAGCAGCAGCGCGTGGCCATCGCCCGCGCCTTCGTCAACGATCCCGAGATCGTGCTGGCCGACGAGCCGACCGGCAACCTGGACTCCAAATCCGGCACGGCCATCCTGGAGCTGCTGCGCAAGACGTGCGACGAGCTGGAGGCCACCATTGTCATGGTGACGCACGACCCGCGCGCCGCCTCCTTCGCCGACCGGGTGGTCTTCATCAAGGACGGCCGGCTGGTGCAGGAGCTCAAGAACGCCGGCAACCGCGACGTGCAGCCGATCGTCGAGGTGATGGCCGGGCTGGAGCTGTAAGGCGCGGCGCTACAGCGTCAGCCGGAGGAAGGTCTCCACCACGCGCGGGTCAAAGTGCCGGCCGGCTTCGCCGCGGATGTGCGCGCGGATCCGTTCCGCCGGCCAGGCCGGCCGATAGGGCCGGTCGGAGTTGAGCGCGTCCCACACGTCCACCACGGCGAAGATCCGGGCCGCCAGGGGGATGGCCTCGCCCGCCAGGCCGCGCGGATAGCCGGAACCGTCCCATTTCTCATGATGGCAGTAGGGGATCTCCAGCGCCGGCCGCAGGAATGCGATCGGGGCCAGCATGTCATGGGCGTACTGCGGGTGCTGGCGCATGACCACCCACTCCTCCGCCGTCAGCGGCCCCGGCTTGAGCAGAATGCCGTCCGGCACCCCCATCTTGCCGATATCGTGCAGCAGCGCGCCGCGCCGCACGTGGATCAGGGCGTCGTCGTCCAGGCCCATGGCGCGCGCCAGCCGCAGCGTGATCTCGGTCACGCGCCGAGTGTGGCCCTCGGTCTCCTTGTCGCGCATGTCCAGCGCGCGCGACCAGCCCTCAATGGTGGCATCGTACGCCTGGCGCAGATCGGCGTTGGAGCGCTGCAGGCTGAGAAAGAGCTCGGCGTTCTCCACGGCAATAGCGGCCTGGCCCGCGAACAGGTCCAGCACGGCCAGGCGCTCGGCATCGGCGCGGTAGGCGGAGCGATGGAAGAGCTCCAGCACCCCCTTGACCTGGCCCTGGGCGACCAGGGGGGCGGCCAGGTAGGTGACAAAGCCCTCCCGGGCCAGGACCGCGCCGCGCGGGTCGGCCAGGGGCTGGGCGGCCAGGTCTGGGAGGTGCGCCAGCCGGCGCTCCAGCACGGCCTGGGCCGCGCGGCTGTCTTCCGCCAGCGGCAGCGGCTCGGTGAAGGGCCGGCCGTGGAAGCCGAGGCCGGCCAGGTACTCCAGGGTCTGCTGGCCGGGGTTGAGCACCAGCAGGTCGGCGGCGTCCGCGCCGGTCTGGGCCACCAGCTGCGTCAGCAGCACGCTCAACGTCAGCCGGGCGTCCTGGCTGGAGGCGATGGCCTGGTCCACCCGGTGCAGGGCCTGCAGCTGTTCCAGCCGCCGGCGCACCTCGGCGAACAGGCGCGCGTTCTCCAGGGCGACCGCGGCGGTGTTGGCGACGACGGTCAGCAGCTCGGCCTCCATGGCGCTGTAGCGCCGGGCCCGGTGGCTCTGCAGCTGGATCACGCCCACCACCCGGCCGCGCGCCAGCATGGGCACATACAGCGCCGAGCGCGGCAGCTGGCTGGCGTCGCCGACAATGTGCTGGTGCTGGACGCCGGCCAGCCGCGCCGGCAGATCGTCGACGATCAGCGGCCGGCGGGTGAGGATGACTTCGCTTTGGATGCCCTGCGGCTCGAGGGGCAGCGGCGGCAGATCCGCCACCTCCAGCCGCCGGCCGCCCTCCATCCCAAAGGCGGCGCTGATCTGCTGGCGCTCGGCCTCGTAAAGCGAGATGAAGACGATCCCGCTGTCCGGGAACAGGCGCATGATGATCTGGTGCAGCCGATCATAGACCTGCTCCGGGTCAAGGATCTCGGCCAGCACCTGGCCGGCGGCGCTGACCTCGGCCAGCTGTTCGGCGCGGTGCTGGGTCTGGGCGTGCAGGGTGGCGCGGTGCAGGGCGCTGGCGGCGATATCGGCCACCGAAGCCAGCACGCGGGCCTCGGCCTCCTGGAAGGGCCACTGGCGGGCGGCCCACAGCACGCCGATCACGGCCTGCTGGGCGATCAGCGGCACGCAGGCCACGGCGAACTGTTCGCGCAGCGGCAGCCCCTGGTAAAAGCGCGGATCGGCGCGCACATCGTCGCACTGGTAGGCCTGGCCGGTCTCCAGAACGTGGCGCAGCAGGGCCTCATCCGGCGGCAGGCGCAGCTGGGTGAAATCCACCCAGTTGCCCTGGGCGAGCTGCAGGCCGGGCTGATCGCCGGCCTCGTCGCGCAGGGCCAGGGCCGCGCCGCGCACCTGCAGCAGCTGGGCCAGTTGGTCCAGGATGATGGGCGGCATCTCGGCCCGCCCGGCGGCGACCCGCAGGGCGGCGCTTACCTGGGCCAGGGAGGCCAGCTCCCGCTCGCGCTGTTTGCGCGCCGAGATATCGCGCTTGATGGCCACAAAGTGGGTGATCTGGCCAGCCTCGTCCAGCACGGGGGTGATGGTCTGTTCTTCCTCGTACAGGCGGCCGTCCTGGCGGCGGTTGATGATCTCGCCCTGCCAGGTGTGGCCGGCCTTGATCGTGGCCCACAGCTCACGATAGAACGCCTGGTCGTGCCGGCCGGACTTCAGCAGGCGCGGGTTCTGGCCGAGCGCGGCCTCGGCCGGATAACCGGTGAGGCGGGTGTAGGCCGGGTTGACCCACTGGATGACGCCGGCCGGATCGGTGATGACGATGCCGTCGGCGGCGGCATTCAGGGCCGCGCCTTGCAGGCGCAGGGCGGCCTCGGTCTTCTGGCGCTCGGTGATGTCGGCGACGATGGTGGCGAACTGGCCGGGCGCCGGGCGGAAGGCGATCACCTCATAGCGCCGGTCCAGCGCGCGCGAGAAGTTCTGCAGGCGGACCGATTCGCCGGTCTGGGCCACGCGCCCGTAAGTCTCAATCCAGTACGGCTCGGTTTCGGGCAGCACCTCCAGCACGGTCCGGCCCACCACCTGCTCGCGCTCCAGGCCGGTCAGCGCCGCGAAGGCCGGGTTCACGTCCAGGAAGCGGTAGTCCACGGGCCGGCCGGCCGCGTCGCAGATGACCTCGTGCAGGGCGAAGCCTTCCTGCATGGCCTCGAAGAGCTGGCGGAAACGCGCCTCGCTGGCCTGGGCGGCCGCCTCCAGCCGCCGCCGCTCGGAGATATCGCGGATGATGCTGGTGAAGATCGGGCCGTCGGCGGTGGCGACGCTGGAGAGCGAAAGCTCCAGCGGGAACGCCTCGCCGTTCCGGCGGCGGCCGGTCAGCTGCGCGGTGCGGCCGACCAGGGTGGCCTGGCCGGTGGCCAGGTGGTGCTGGACGCTCGCGCTGTGGTGCGCGCCGTGCTCGGCCGGCATCAGGCGGCGGACGGACTGGCCCAGGATCTCGGCCGCCGCGTAGCCGAAGATGCGCTCGGCGGCCGGGTTGAAGACCAGGATGCGCTCGGCGGCATCCATCAGGATGATGCCGTCGGTGGCGCTCTCCACCAGGCTGCGGTAGCGGGCCTCGCTCTCCTGCAGGGCGGCCGCGGCGGCGCGCTGCTCGGTCACGTCGCGGCCCACCATCTGATACTCCACCACCCGGCCGGCCTCGTCCCGGATGGCGGTGTTGGCCCAGGCGAACCAACGCTCGCCGGCGGCCGTCAGGTTGCGGTTTTCGCCGGACGATTGGTAGGGCGGCTCATTCAGCGCGGCCAGGCGGGCCAGCACCACGGTGTGCTCGCTGGGCGGCACCTGGTCCACCACCGGCTGCCCCAAGATCTGGGCCGGCGTCCGGTTGAAGGTCCGGCAGAAGGCGTCGTTGACGAAGGTCACCCGGAACTGCGGATCGGCGCGCATCACCAGGTCCGCCTGCGCCTCCACCAGGCTGCGGTAGCGGGCCTCGCCGGCGCGCAGGGCGGCCTCGGCCCGCTTGCGCTCGGTGATATCGCGG
>JAEURL010000110.1 GCA_016789165.1 Anaerolineales bacterium
TCGCGATAGTAATCGGGAAAGTCAGTGCCGCCGCCCAGAAAGCTGACGCGCAAAGGTGCCTGAACGATGATCATTGTGTTTGCTCAAGAGATTGGAAATAGGCCACGGTCTGGGCCAAGCCGGCGCGCAGGGCAACCTGCGGCTGCCAGCCCAGTTCGGCGCGCGCCCGGCGCGCCGTCAGGTAAATCTGCCGGGTCTCGCCCAGCTTGGCCGGCCCGTAGCCGGGCGCGGCCGGGTAACCGGTCAGGTCTTTCAGCGCGGCGAAGAGCTGATTGATGGAGGTCGGCTCGCCGGTGCCGAGGTTGTAAATGCCGGCGGCCGCCGGGAGTTCCAGCGCCAGCGCATTGGCGGCCGCGCAGTCGCCCACGAAAGTAAAATCGCGCGTCTGCTCGCCGTCGCCGTTGATGGTCACCGGCTCGCCGCGCCGCATGCGGGCGCTGAAGATCGCCACCACGCCGGCCTCGCCGTGCGGGTCTTGGCGCGGGCCGTAGACGTTGGGGTAGCGCAGGATGACATACTCCAGCCCGTAGTTGTGCCGGTACAGAAACAGGTAGTGCTCGACGATGTGCTTGCTGGCGCCGTAGGGTGAGAGCGGGCGGATGGGATGGGCCTCGTCCACGGGCAGATAGTCGGGCTCGCCGTAGACGGCGCCGCCAGTGGAGGCGTAGATCAGCCGCCGCACGCCGGCCTGCCGCGCGCACTCCAGCACGTTCAGCGAGCCGCGCACGTTCACGTCCGCGTCGAAGAGCGGATCCGCCACCGAACGCCGCACGTCCACCTGGGCGGCGTGGTGGCTCACCGCCTCCGGCCGTTCCGCGGCGAACACTTCCGCCAGACGCGGATCGCGGACATCCACCTCGTAGCAGCGGACGCCGGCCGGCAGGTTGGCGCGCCGGCCGGAGCTCAGGTTATCCACCACCACCACGGCGTGCCCGCGGCCGAGCAGCGTCTCCACCACGTGCGAGCCGATGAAACCGGCCCCGCCGGTGACCAAAACCTTCATCGCGTTGGGCAATCCTCGGAGATCAAAGGCGGCCGGCAGCCCCCTGCCCGCCGGCCGGGCTGCTCAATAAGCGCCGCGGCTGCGCAGAACCGCCGGCACCGTCTGGAACAGGATCTGCAGATCCAGCCAGATGGTCCAGTTGCGGATGTAGTACATGTCCAGGCGGACCCGGTCCTCATAGCTGACGTCTGACCGGCCGCTCACCTGCCACAGGCCCGAAAGGCCCGGGCGGACCGTCAGCAGGTTCAGACCCCACTGATTGTACTGCGCCATCTCCTGCGGCGCGATCATGCGCGGGCCCACCAGCGACATCTCGGCCAGCAGGACGTTGAAGAGCTGGGGCAGCTCGTCCAGGCTGAGCTTGCGCAGGATCCGCCCGATGCGCGTGATGCGCGGGTCGTTCTTCAGCTTGTGGTTGCGCGCCAGCTCGGCCTTCAGATCCGGATGCTGATCCAGGATGCGGTCGCCGTTGACGTGCATGGTGCGGAACTTGAAAGCGTCGAACTGCTTGCCGTTGAGGCCCATCACGCGGCGGCGGTAAATGACCGGGCCGGGGGAATCCAGCTTGATGGCCAGGGCGATCAGGCCGAAGAGCGGCAGCAGCACCAGCAGGCCCGGGATGGTCAGGCAGTAATCCAGCGCCAGCTTGAGGATGCTGTCCATGCCGGTCAGGCGCACGCGGTTGACGTTGACCAGCGGCACGTAGCCCACTTCCTGCACCTGCAGGCCGGTGGTGATGATCTCGTACAGGCCGGAGGACAGGCGCAGGCGGATGCGGTCCGAGTTGCTGTAGCGCTTGAAGATCTCCAGCATCCGGTCACGCGACGAGATCGCGCTGGTGGCCAGGATGACTTCCTCCACGCCGTAGCGCTGGATGATCTTATCCATGTGGTCGACCGAGCCGAGGGCCGGCAGGTTGTGGAACAGCAGGGTGCCGGCCGGCACCTTCTCGTCCACGAAGCCCACCAGGTGCAGGCCGGACGACCGGCCGTACATCAGCTGCTCGGCCAGCCAGCGCCCTTCCTGATTGGCGCCCACGATCACGGCCGGCGACAGCAGCAGCCCGCGGCTGCGCAGGGTGTACAGCACCCGCCGGGCCGCAAAGCGCCCCACCGCCACCAGCCCCAGGGCGTAGCCCCAGGCCAGCAGCAGCCAGCCGCGCGCCACGATGAAGGACGGCTCCAGAAAGCCGACGATGATGACGGGCAGCAGGCCGGCCGTCACCGCCCGGAAAACCAGGTCATATTCGCGGGCGCCGCCCATCAGGTTGGCGGGATTGTACAGGCCCAGCCCGGTGAAGATGACCAGCCAGAGCGGCAGCACGAAGGTGGCCACCAGGGTGCCGTAGTAGATGAAGTTCGGCGCCGCTTCATTGTAGAAGAGCGGCAGGCCCAGGTTGAAGCGAGTGGCGTAGGCCAGCAGGAAGGCGATGCCGATGGTCAACACATCGGTCAGCACCAAGCTGGCGATCACCAGCGCCCAGCGCGCGCGGCGCGGGAGGCGGCCCGCATGGGGCGTCGCCTTCACGGCCGCAACCTGGGACATCTCGTCCAACATAGACGGGGAAGCCATTCAATGTCTCCTTGCCCGCGGCGCCCAAGCCGGGCGGCCGTTTCGCTCAAGGCGCGGATCACCATTATGCGCAGCAGGCGGCTCTTCAAGCGGTGAGGCGTCGACACGGTTGTCTCACGCCGTCTCTGTCCAAGGTGCCGGGGAGCAAACAGCGGACTGGGTCCGATTGAACCCCGGCTGGGGATCCGGTTCTAACCCAAAATAACCGAAACCCCATGGCTTTGAAATAACCCTTAAGTCAGGCAGATTACAGTTGTGGTGGGTTGTCCAGAATGAGCAGGCCCGCAAAAAAACCTGCTATGCCGGGCTTGAGCAACGTCACGATTCCGGCCTGAAATCCGCGTTGGCGAGGTCATTGGGAGATAAGGGCGCCAGCGCACCCAGGCCCAACCCGTTGACGATAAGTGATTGCAACCGCCGATTCAATGGGACCTTGATCCTATTGCGGCCCGCTCCGGCGCGCCTTGATAGGCTTCTTCCAACCGCGCCGCAATGGTGGCCCAGTCGTGGTGAGTTTCAACATAACGCCGGCCGGCGCGGCCGAGTGCGGCGCGCTGGGCTGGATCGTTGAGCAGGTTCAGGATCGCGGCGGCAAAGGCCTCCGGCTGCTCGGCCACCTGCACATCGCGGCCCGGCTGAAGGTCCAGCGCCGACACGGATTGCGGGCTGGCCACCACCGGCGCGCCGCAGGCCATGGCTTCCAGCACCTTATTCTGAATCCCCACCCCATAGGCCACCGGGGCCACCGCCAAGGTGGCCTGCTGCAGATAAGGCCGCATATCCGGCACTGTCCCCGTCACCGTGATGGCGGGATCGGCGGCCAGGGCACGCACTTCCGCCGCCGGCTCCTTGCCCACCACCCACAGCTTGACGTCCGGGCGGTGCGCCCGCACGCGCGGCAAAATCTCTTGCGCGAAATGCACGGCCATGGTGACGTTGGCGTGATAGCTCATCTTCCCGCTCAAGACGAGCGTGGCGGGCTCCCGCGCCTGATCCGGCGCCGGGGCGAAGTAGCCCAGGTCCACGCCGTTCGGGATCACGCGCAGATCCGGCGCGGCGGCCGGCCCAGCTTGGCCGCTCTCGGCCAGGGCTAGGAGCGCCTCCCGATCGATGCGCGAGGTCACCAGCGTCCGATCGAACTGGCCCAGCAGCCAGCCCTCGTAGCGCTCAGTGCGGCCCAGCTCAAAGCGTGTGATCAGGCGGCTGACCCAGCGCCGGCTGCGCGCCGCCGCGTGGCGGAACAGCAGGCTGATGCAGTCCACGCTGTCCCAGACCACGGGCGTGGGCCGGCCCTGGCGGCGCTGCCACTGCCGCAGCGCCAGGGCGAAGCGCGCGCCGCGCAAGTGCTCCACGTGCACCACGTCCGGGCGCAGCCCCTCCAGCCTCTGGTCCGCCAGCAGCTCCGGCTGCCAGCAATAGGCGGATTGCACGGGCGCGTGGGTGGGGACTGCCAGCAGCGAGTTGACGGCCGAGCGCCAGCGCGGCAGGCGCACGGCGCGCACGGCATGACACTCTTCGCGGAGGCGCGCAATGTCCTGGTGTTCCTGCTCGTCAGACCACAGGGTCAGCACCGTCACACGGTGCCCGCGCCGGCCCAGATAGCGGATGAAGTTGTACGGCCGCACCCGGATCAGGTTGGGCACATAGGGGACAACAAAGAGGACGTCCATTGGGTTGACGATAAGCCACAACTTATCGAGTCTCAATGGCTCGCAAGTCCCAACCTCGCGCGCGCAACA
>JAEURL010000112.1 GCA_016789165.1 Anaerolineales bacterium
TTCCGCGCGCTGGGTGACCGGCGGCGCGAAGGCGAGGCCCTGGCCAACCAGGCCGCCGCGCACGACGGCGCCGGCGAGGTGGAGCCGGCCGTGGCGCTCTACCTGCAGGCCATCGACTGCCTGGGCGGGGCCGGCGAAACCGAGACCCGCGCCGCCTGCTACAAGAAGCTGAGCGCCCTGCAGATCAAGCTCGGCCAGCAGCTGCAGGCGCTGGCCTCCATGCGCTCCGGCTTGAACCTGTCCAGCGAGCTCACCCCCAAAGAGAAGGCCCTCAAGGAACTGCTGGATAAGGCCATGAAGATGACGGGGCTGTGAGCGCCCGCGCCGCCGGCCGCCAATTGATCCGCTTCCCCGGGCCGGGCCGCTGGCGGCTGGGCCTGGCCGCGCTCAGCCTGGCGCTCAGCGCCTGCGCGCCGTTGGCCGGCAGCCCGCCGCCGGCCGGAGCCGCCGCCCAGCCGGCCTCGCCCGTGCCGCCGGCTACCGTGGCCGGGCCACCCACCGCCACCGCCTCCCCGCCGGCGCCCACCGCCGCGCCGCCCAGCCCGCCGCCGGCCACCAGCACCCCGGTGCTCCTGCCCAGCCCCACCGCCGAGCCCGAGATCACCTTGCTCTTTACGGGCGATATCAACCCGGCCCGCTGCGTGTACGAGTACATGCGGGCGGCCAACGATATGGCCCTGCCGTACCGGGCCCTGGCTGAGACCCTGCAGGCCGCGGACCTGACCATCGGCAGCTTGGATGCGTCCATCTCGGATTACAACCCGCCCAGCCCGTGCAACGAGCTGCACCGCAACCTGCTGGCGCCGGCCGCGGTGGTCGAGGGCCTGCAGTTCGCGGGCTTCGACCTGATGGCGGCCGCCACCAACCACGTCCGGGACTGCGGCCTGGTGCGCGGCTGTGATTTCGAGTCGCTGCTGGACACGCGCGCCAACCTGCTGGCCGCCGGCATCCAGCCGGTGGGCATCGGCCGAGACCTGGCCGAGGCGGCCGCGCCCGTCTTGGTCACCGTGCGCGGCGTGCGCTTCGCGTTCCTGGCCTTCACGGCCGTCAACGGCGAAGTGTGGGCCGGCCCGGACCGGCCGGGCGCGGCCCCGTTTCTGAAGGACGTCTATCTGGAGGCCGTTCGCCAGGCGCGGGCCCAGGCCGACGTGGTGGTGGTCCAGCCGCACTGGGGACGGGAGTTCACGGGCCAGCTCTCCTGGGAGCAGACCGGCGGCGCGCAGGCGCTGGTGGAGGCCGGCGCCGATCTGGTGGTGGGCAACAACCCGCACCACGTCCAGGCCGTGGAGGCCTTCCCCAACGGGGCGGTGGTGGCCTATGCTTTGGGCAACTTCGTTTTCGACCAGCAATGGTCGGACGGCACGCGCTACACCGTCCAGGGCCTGCTGCTGCGCGCCCGCTTCCGCGGCGCCGCCCTGCAGGACGTGGACCTGATCCCGATCGTCATCGTGAACAACTTCCAGCCCCAGCTGGCGCCGCCCGATCAGGCGGCCGAGATCCTGCAGGCCGTGGCGGACTCGCTCGGCACCCGGCCGGGCAGCGGGAACTAGGAGGGCTCATGCTGTACGGCGCGCAATCCATGTTCGGCGAATTGAAGGGCGTGATCGTCAAGCGGCCGGCCGAGGCCTACGGCGACCGCGCCCAGGTGGCGGCGCAGTGGCAGGCGCTCAATTACCTGGGCGAGCCGGATTTTGAGCGCGCCGCCGCCCAGCACGCCGAATTCGTGCGGTTGGTGGCCCAACGGGGGGCCGAGGTGTGCTACGCGCCGGCCGCGCCCGGGGCCGGCCTGGATTCGGTCTATGTGCACGATCCGCTGCTGGTGACCGAGCGCGGCGTCATTGTGGGAAAGATGGGCAAGGCGGCCCGCGAGCCGGAGCCGGCCGCCCTGGCCGATTACACCCGCGCGCTGGGCCTGCCGGTGCTGGGCGCCATCGCCGGCGCCGGCCGGCTGGAGGGCGGTGACGTGGTGTGGGTGGACGCCCGCACCGTGGCGGTGGGCGAGGGCTACCGCACCAACGCCGAGGGCATCCGCCAGCTGCGGGCCTTGCTGGCGGACCTGGTGGACGAGGTCCTGGCCGTGCCCCTGCCGCACTGGACCGGGCCGCAAGACTGCCTGCATCTGCAGTCGAATATCAGCCTGGTGGACCGCGACCTGGCCGTGGTGTACTCGCGCCTGTTGACGGTGCCGTTCCGGCAGTGGCTGGCCGGCCGCGGGATCCAGTTTGTCGAAGTGCCGGATGCGGAATACGAGACGCTGGCCTGCAATGTGCTGGCGCTGGGGCCGCGCCAGTGCGTGATGGCGGCCGGCAACCCGGTCACCCAAGCGCGGCTGGAGGCCGCCGGCGCGCGGGTGTGGACCTTCGCGGCCGGCGAGATCTGCCTCAAAGGGGCGGGCGGCCCCACCTGCCTCACCCGCCCGTTCTGGCGCACGCCAGCCTAAGTCAGTCCAGGATGAGGCGGGCGCGCTGAAAGCGCGTCAGGGCCGCCGCGATCAGGGCGGCGTCCACGACGGTCAGCAGCCCGCCGGCCCCCAGCGCAATCTGCCCCGGGTCCAGCCCGCCCAGGTAGACGACGACCGCCTTTTGCGTCTCGGGCGGCAAGAGCTGGAAGACGAAGATCGGGATGAAGAAGACGAAGATGATCAGGCTCATGGTCTGGGCGGCCTGCCGGGCGGTGGCGGCGCGCAGCGAGATGAGCACGCCGGCGCTGGCCGCCAGCCCGCTGCCCAGCAGGCTGAAGGCGACGATGCCCAGGCTCACCGACCATGAATAGAAGATCAGGCCCTGCCCGAAGAGGGCCACGTTGAGCGAGATCAGCCCCAGCAGCACCACGGCCCAGGCCAGGCCGCAGGCGTAGGCGATCACGGCCAGGGCCTTGCCCAGCAGGATGGCGCGGTCTGACAGGCGGCTGGCCAGCAGGGTCTCGAGCGTGTGCCGTTCGCGCTCGCCCGCGAAAGAGTCGGCCACGGTGGAGGCCGCCAGCAGATAGGGCAGCCAGGCCCAGCTCAGCAGCAGCAGCGGCGACTCAACCCACAGCCGGCCGGATTGCAGCGGCAGGAAGACGCCGAAAACGCCGAGCATGAGCAGCTGGCTCAGCCAGCCGCGCCGGCCGCCGCCGCCCATGGCCAGGATCTCCAGCAGCTCTTTGCGCGCCACGGTCAAGATATCGGCGATCATTGCGGCTGCTCCTCCATCAGGGCCAGGAAGACCTCTTCCAGGCTGGCCTGGCTCTTGCGGACCTCCTCCACCTCAGCGCCGTGCTGAACCAGCAGGCTGACCAGCGGCGCCAGCTCGGTGACGCCGCGCAGGCCGATGGTCAGCCGCCCGTCCTGGGCCTCCACGTCCGCCACCTCCGGCCGGGCGCGCAGCGCCGCCACGGCCGCCGCGCTGAAGCCGCGCCCGACCACCTCGGCGCGCGGGCCGCCGCTGCGGCGGCGCAACTCGTCCAGCCCGCCCACCGCCAGCAGCCGGCCCTGGCGGATGACGGCCACCTGCTGGCACAGCTTCTCGGCCTCGGCCAGGTTGTGGGTGGTGAGGAAGACCGTCACGCCCTCGCGCGCCGCCAGGTCGGCCAGCTGCTCGCGCAATTCCACCGCCGCCACGGGGTCCAAGCCGGCGGTCGGCTCATCCAGGAAGACCAGCGCCGGCCGATGGAGCAGGGTCCGCGCCACGGCCAGCTTCTGCTTCATGCCGCGGCTCCAGTTGCCCACAATCTCCTTGCGCCGCTCCCACAGGCCCACCGGCTCCAGCAGCTCTTTGATGCGGGCGGCGCGGGCCGCGCCCGGCAGCCGCCAGACGCGGGCGTAGAAATCCAGGTTGGCCTCCGCGCTCAGCCGCTCGTACAGGCCGCTGTGTTCCAGCAGCGCGCCGGCGCGTGCGCGGATGCCGTCGGCGTGGGTGCGCGTGTCCAGGCCCAGCACCTCGGCCCGGCCGGCGCTGGGCTCCAGCAGGCCCAGCAGCAGCCGGATCGTGGTCGTCTTGCCCGAGCCGTTGGGGCCCAGGAAGCCGAAGACGATGCCGGCCGGCACCTCCAGGGTCAGGGTGTCCACGGCGCGCACCGTCTTGAAGTCACGCGTTAGAGCTTGGGTGCGGATGGCAATGGGGGTCATCGTCGCTAACCGATCTCAGGGCTGGCCGACCAGGGCCTGCGGATCGAGGCCGTTGAGGGAGGCCAGCAGGGCGGGCATGAATTCGGCCAGGCTGCCGCCGGCCGCTTCGTACTCTACCAGCTTTTCAGCCAATGGGCGGGCCAGGCGCAGGCCGGCCGCGTCCGCCTGGTGCAGGGCGTTTTCGCGCCACGCCGGCGCCGCCAGCCGCGCATCCACCGCCCGGATGACACATTCCTCCAGCAGCGCCTCCCACGTGCCGTAGCTGCCCGAGACCTGGCCGCGCAGCGCGGCGTGCAGGCGCTGGGCCTGGGCCGGCGTCACGGCGGCCAGATTGGCCTGCACCAACGGGCCGAGCAGCGAGTGGTTGGCCTCGTGCTGCACCAGGCCCGCATCCGGCCCGTTCTCGGTTGGCCCGACGACGACGTAGGCGGCGCCGGCCAGGTCCGGGCCGTAGCCGCTGTAGTAGGCGTCCAGCAGGTTGGGGATCACGACCACGCGGCCGGCCGGCGGCTCCGCCGGGCGGGCATAGTCCAGCGCCGCCTGCACGGCGGCCGGCGCGGCCTGGCGATAGGCTTCCGCCTCGGCCTCATACAGAGGCCGGACCCGCGCCCACAGCGTCCCCAGATCCGCCTCGCGATAGAAATCCCGCAGCGCGGCGTCCAGCCCGAAGGCGGACAGCGCCGGCAGCGACGGGTTGTGCCAGCCGGCCACCTGGCGCCGGAAGTCCGGCGGCCCGCCAAAATGCAGGGCCCAGACCACGGCCGGGTACGGCTGCCGTGGGTTGAGCAGCCAGCGCAGTCGGTCCAGGCTGGGCAGCGGCCGGGCCGCCAGGTAGTCACGGGCGGCCTGGCGCGCCGGGTGGTAGGGGAGGTCGAAGCCGCGGGTATCGTAGCCGAGCGCGTTGAGGGCGGCGAAGACCGTGAACAGGCGCTCGTCTACCCGCACGCTGACAAACTCGGCGGCCGGAGCTTCAGCGGCCGGGACGGCCGGCTGGAGGCGGACCGCAGCCTCGGCCACCAGCAGGATGACGGCGCCGGCCGCCAGCAGCAGGCCCAGCGTCGCGCCAATTCGCAGACGGATTTTCATCGGAACCCCTCGCTGGACTTCATCCGGCGGCGACCCCCTCCAGGAATCCGGCGACGGCGCGGCGCCATTCCGGGGCGCGGCTCCACATCAGCGGGTGGCCGCCTTCGCGCGTGAGCCAGGCTCGGCTGTCCGGGATCTGTTGGGCCAGCGCCAGGGCCTGCGGCCCGGGGTCCGGCAGGAGCGGGTCAGCCAGGCTGGCGGTGAGGAGCACGGGACAGCGGATCAGGCGCGGCCGGCCCTGCAGCACGTCGCCGCCGGCCGCGCTCAGGCGCAGGAGCAGGTCACTGTCGGCGTCCACCACCTGCTCCCAATCGGCGCCGTGGCCGGCCTGCCAGAAGGCCGTTTGCTCCGGCGTGCGCCGGCGCCGGTCAGCCACCGCCGCCTCCAGCCAGCCGGGCGGGAAACGCGCCACGGTGCTGTCCGCGATGACGGCCCGCACCCGCTCTGGGTGGAGGGCCGCCAACAGCAAGGCGGTCAGCGCGCCGCCGCTGGTGCCGATGACGACGGCTCCCGCGGCCGCGTCCGGCCAGCTGAGTTGGGCGAGGAGGGCGGCGGTGGCGTGAGCGTTATCCTCCCACCAGGTCAGGGGCCAGGGCGCGCGCCGGCCGCTGCGGCCGGTGCCGTGGAAATCAGGGGCCACGGCCCGATAGTGCCGGCCGAAGTGCTCCAGGTCGGCGAGATGGTGGGCGGACGAGGCGGTATTGCCGGGCAGGATCAGGAGCAGTGGGCCGCCGCCGTGCTCGCGGAAAGCCAGCCCAGCGGCGGCCGACGGCATGCTTCAGGGCCGCAGGGCCGCGAACAGCGGCTGGCCGGCGGCGTGGGTGCCCAGCAGCTGCGCCATCTGGCCGCGGGCGCGGTGCAGCCGGCTCTTCACGGCCGACACCGAGTCGCCGGTGACGCGCGCGATCTCGCCCAGCGGCAGCTCGTGCCAGTAATACAGCACCACCAGCCGCCGGTCGCGCGGGGCCAGCTGATCCAGCAGTTCCTGCACGGCGTCGGCCTGCTCGCGGCGCGCGGCGGCCTCTTCGGGGCCGAGGGCCGGCTCGCGCAGGGCGGGGTGCGGGGGCAGCGCGTCTTCGTCCAGCGAGAGCCAGTGCCAGTGCCGGCGGCGCAGCCGGTCGATGCAGTAGTGGCCGGCGATGGACAGCAGCCAGGTCTTGAAGGACCGGTGCGGGTCGTAGGCGGGCAGGTGATGGTAGGCCCGCAGGAAGGCCTCCTGCGCGGCGTCCTCCGCCTCGGCCGGCTCGCCCAGCAGGCGGTAACACAGGTTGTAGACCGGCGCCTGGTAACGATCGACCAGTTCGACGAAGGCCGCCTGGTCGCCGCGCCGCGCGCGCTCCACCAGCCGAGGATCATCCAGATGAAGAGGGGTCATGCCAAACTCGCGATTAGTCGGGCTGCGGGTCGGAGTTGGTCGGTAATCAGCGGCTCAGCGGAGTGCCGCGGCCGGGCCGGAAGGCGCTCCACAGGGCGATCAACCCGGCGCCGATCAGCAGCACCGGCCAGAGCAGATCGAAGTTCGCGCCCAGCACCAGCGCCAGGCCGGCCGCCGCCGCCAGGCCCAGGGCCGGGTAGCGCGCCCAGGTGTGGCGCTGTTCGCCGGAGGGGCGCAGCCACAGGATGGCGAAGGTGACGGCCCAGCCCAGGAACAGCAGGCCGTTCAGGCGCGCCATGCCGTTCAGGTCGAAGTTGGTGGCGCCGGTGAAGCCGATGACCAGGCCGATGGTGAGCAGGATGCCGGCCGGGATAATGGCCCACCAGTTGCGGGCGGACACCAGGTAGACCACCAGGAAGGGCAGGGCGATGGCGCCCATCACGAACGCGTCCACCCACACGCCCTGAGCGCGCTCGATCAGCGGGATCAAGACGCCGATGGCGGCCAGGATAAAGGCCGGGATCAGGGCCCACCAGCGGCTGCGGTCGTGCAGGTAGACGGCCAGGAAAGGCAGGGCCAGCGCCAGCAAGACGAAGGAGCCGATCCAGGCACCGCCCACCAGGTCTTCCAGCGGGACCAGGGTGCCGAGCGTGGCCATGAGCAGGCCCGGGATCAGGGCCCACCAGTGCGCCCGGTTACGCAGATAAACCACCAGGAAGGGCAGGGCGATCGCCCACAGCACCAGCCCGCCGATCAGCTCGCCGGAGACGCGCTCCGCAAAGCTGACGATCAGGGCGATGGCGATCAGGATCCAGGCCGGGATCAGGACGCCCCAGCGCTGGCGGTCCAGGGCGAAGGCCACGAGGAAGGGCACAGCCACGCCCACCAGCACCGGCGCGCCCAGGATCGGTTCATCCACGCCGGCCTGCACCAGGCCCAGGGTGAGCGCCACGCCGCCCAGGCAGGTGGCTGGGAAGAGCCAGCCCCACTCGCGGACGCCGCCCACCACGTAGTTGATGAAGAACAGGCCGCTGGCGCCGGCGAAGACGTACATCCAAATCTGCGGCGACCACGGCCCCAGCCAGTTGAGGTTCTGCGCCAGGAAAAGCAGGCCGGCCAGGATCAAGGCAATACCGCCAAGCCAGCCGCGGGCATTCTGAGTCTGCATGGGACACTCCTGGAAGAGTCGTGCTTAGGTTGACTGGATCAAAGTCTGAGGTCAGTGTAGGCCAATCAGCCCCGGCCGGCATCCGACCTTCGCCGGGTCTCTGCCTGGCCAACCGTACAGTAAACCCGGGAGACTCGGTCCCAATTGCCGGATGAGGCCGGCCAGGCGCAAAAAAAGCGCCCGGACAAGGCCGGGCGCGGGGGCCGAACGGGCCGGCCTATTCGAACCGGAAGCGCCAGACGGCCAGGCCGAAGAAGCCGGCGGCGTAGGCCAGCAAGATGCCGGCCGGCAGCAGGACGGAGTTGACGTCCAGGCCGCGCACCACGATATTCTGGAAGCCGGTCATGGCCCAGGCCGAGGGGATCCATTGGCTTACGGCCGCGAAGGCGCTGCCGACGCCCTCCAGCGGGAACCACGCGCCGCCCAGCGCCGAGAAGATGAACATGGCGATCAGGGCGTACAGGTTCACCTGGTCTTCGTTCTTCACCACGGCGCTGATGAGCAGGCCCAGGCTGGCCACCCAGACGGCCCAGGCCGTCAGCATCACGGCCGTGGCCAGCGGGTCGCGCAGGTAGTCCACGCCAAAGCCGAACTGGCCCACCAGCACCAGGATCAGGCCCTGGAGCATGACCACGGCGAACATGGCCAGCAGGTGCCCGGCGATGATGGCGGCCGGCCGCAGGGTGGTGGTCAGCATACGCTGCAGGGTGCGGGTCTTGCGCTCCAGCACCAGCACCAGGGCCGAGTTGTTCAGGCCAAAGAGCGCGAACATCACCAGCATGCCGGGCGAGGACTGCGTGAAGGCCACCGGCCGGGCCGGCGCCTCCGGCGCGGCTGCGCGCTGGACGTCGAGGGCCACGCCCGCTTTCAGCCATTCCGCCACGGCGGCGGTCACGGCCGCGTCCCAGGCCGCCTGCCGCTCGGCGTCCGTGGCGTAGGTCCCGGCCGCCGTGGCCTGCCGCGCGATCTGGGCCGCGCTCAGCAGGCGCATGACCACGCCCTGCGCGGCCTGGCGCGCCGTCTGGCCGGCCGGCGTCAGCGTGTCCGCGATCAGGGTGAGCGCGGGCGGGTCGCCGGCCGCGGCCTGCCGGCTGAAATCGGCCGGCAGCACCAGCGCGGCGGCCAGATCGCCCCGGCTGACCTGGGCCTCCAGGCCGCCGGGCGCGCTGGCGACGACGCGCAGGGCCGGGGAGGCGGCGGCCAGCTCGGGCAAGGCTTGGCCCAGGACGCCTTGGTCCTCGATCACCAGCCCAAACGGCAGGCGCGGGTCCGCGGGCTCGGGCGCGCGCAAGGCGAAGCCCATGAAGCCGGTGAAGACGATGGGCATGACCAGCAGAAAGACCAGCGAGCGCCGGTCCCGCACGATTTGCGCGAGGTCTTTGAACATCAGGTCCAGGGTGCGCATAACAGGCTCCTAGGCAAAGCGCTTCTGAAAGGCGGCGGCGCCCACGCTGAACAAGGCGGCCCCGGCGCCGAGCAGCACCAGCACGGGGACGAGCACGCCGGCCGGGCCGGCGCCGTCCAGCACCAGGTCCAGGCCGCGCAGCGCCCAGCCCTGCGGGAAGGCCAGGTTGAGAGTTTGGAAGGCGGCCGGCATCTGCACGCCGGTGGTGAACAGGCCGCCCAGCATGCCGGAGACGGTCAGCACGCCGCCGATGACGGGCCCGGCCTGGCGCTGGGTCTTGAGGAAGGCCACCACGCATACACCCAGGCCGGCCGCCGCCACGGTCAGCGCCGCCACCACCAGCAGCAGGCTGGCCGGGTGGCCCCACGGGACCCGGAAGGCCACGGTCG
>JAEURL010000119.1 GCA_016789165.1 Anaerolineales bacterium
CGGCCGCGACGCGGCTGGGACCGAAACCCCCGTGAACAGCCCGGACGAGGCCAACCCGGTGGGCATCCCCAACCCGGGCACCTCCATCCATCCCACCATCGGGGCCGGCGCCACCGGGCCGGCGGTGGAGGAGTTGCAGCAGAAGTTGAACGGCGCCGGCGCCGCGCCGCCCGTGCCCGTGGACGGCCAGTTCGGGCCGGCCACCGTGACCGCCGTCAACAATTTCCAGACCGCCCAGGGCCTGCTGCCGGCCACCGGCCAGGCCGATAACGCCACCTGGGCCCGGCTGGACGCCCTGGCGCCGGGGGCCACGGTCGGCCGGGTGGAGCGCCGCTGGGGCGAGGAGGTGGGCGGCCAGCGCTTCGGCATGACCTCGCGCTACACCTGGCGCATCAATCCCGGCGAGATCCGCGTCACGGTCAGGATCAACTTCACCGGCCTGGCCCCCAAGCCCACCTGGTTCGGCTTCATCCGCACCACCTGGAACCTGTTCAAGGCCGTGGAGACCACCACCAATGAGGAGATGAACATCGAGTTCGATCCGCAGCAGGTGACCAGCGGCGCCGACAACACCGTGAACGTGGCCGTCGGCCCCGGCCGGGCCAACGCCGCCCAGTGGTTCCTGACCGATCCGGATGAGGCCAACACCATCCCGCACGAGTTTGGCCACATGGTGGGCCTGCAGGACGAGTACCAGTTGACGGCCGCCGATTACGAGCGGACCACCGGCCACATCGCGCCGGTGGGCGAACTGACCGGCACCACCGGCGCCAGCGCCACCAGCCTGGCCCGGCAGCTCAACACCGCCGTCACCGGGCCGGACCCGACGCAGTACGGCGCCGACGCACACCGCGTCGTGCGCGACAACGGCATCCGCCAGGGCGCCTTCGCCCAGCAGATCGCCACCTCGTATCAGCGCCAGTTCGGCCAGGACATCGTGACGCACATGGCGGCGCAGATCCCGGACGCCACGCCGGGCACCCCCGGCTTCGACGAGTTCGAGGCCATCGACCCGTTCCGCTACTCCAGCGGCTCCACCATGGGCGATCCCAGCCGGCACCCGGACGCCCACGATCACGGCGTCCAGCCCCGGCATGTGCGCGAATTCGTAGACGCCATCCGCGCTAACAAGGGCGGCACCTGGGAGGTTCGACCCCGATGAAAATCACCTATCTGCGCCGCGGCGGGCGTGTGCCGCCGGCGGACCGCGAGGCGCTGACACTGTCTGGCGATGGCGCCTTCAGCCTGTGGCGCTCGGTCAACACCCCGGCCTGCGGCCGGTTTGCCGGCCAGCTGCCGGCCGGCGAGTGGGCCCAGCTGCGCCAGGCCGCGCAGGCGGCGGCGCAGGCCGGGCCGCTGGACCGTGAGCGCCTGCCCGATTCGGCGGTGGAGACGCTGCAGGTCGACGAGGTCGCCGCCCGGTTGGGCCACACCGATCAGCCGGAGGGCGCCTGGGGCGACCTGATTGGGCATTGCCGTGCGCTGCTCACCCAGCTGCTGGATGCCCCGCAGGCGGCGGTGGCGCTGGAAGTCGCGGCTGGGGCGGCCGGCGCCCGCCTGGTTCAGCGCGGCAGCCTGCCGCTGCATTTGGACCTGAGCCGGCTGGCGGTCCGCACCATCCTGTGGGGGGGCTACTACGAACAGCGCGGGCAGTGGCAATGGCAGGCCCCGGCCGGCGGCCCGCGCCGCGTGGCGGCCGGCCCAGGCTGGAGCCTGGACCTGAGCTTCGCGCACGGCTTCACGCCGCGCGCCGACGAGGTCGTCCACACCTACGTGACGCTGGCCGCCTATGATCAAGACGGCCTGGTGGATGTTTCCCTGGTAGATGCGCCGGCCCTCAAACTTGCATGACGTCCCCGGGGGCCGCCTCGACCCACGCCGAGCAGCCCCAGCGGGCGCGCCGGGAGCCGGCCCCCGTGCTGGAGGCCGCGCCGGCTGAGTACGCCGCGCCGGCCCCGCTCTTCGACGCCGTCGTGGCCGCCGCCCGGCCGGCAGCGGACCCGCCCGCGCGGCCGTGGCAGACCGCCCAGCGGCAGGCGGTGGCGGCCGGGCTGGGCCGCCGGCTGGGCAACCGGCAGGTGCAACGCTTCGTGGCGGCGCCGGCCGGCGTAGCGGCGCCCGGCCCCCATCAGCCGGAAACGCCGGCCCGACCGGCGCCTGCGGCGGAAGCCCCGGCCCCGGCGGCCGCCCTCACACCCGCGCCGGCCCCGCGCCTCCAGCGCGGCCTGTGGGATACCATCACGGGCGCCGTCGCCGATCCGCGCGGCGCGGCCCTGAGCGCCATCGCCGGCTTCGCCCGCAACCTGCCTGGCTATACCCTGCTGTGCCTGATCCTGGGCCGCGACCCCATCGCCGACCGGCCGGTGGAGCGGAATGCCCGCACGGTCGTCCAAGCCGCGCTGGGGCTGGTGCCGGGCGGCAACCTGCTGTTCGAAAACCTGAATGCCTCAGGCGCCCTCGATCGGGCTTTTGGGTGGCTGGAGGAACAATGGGGGCAGTTGGGCCTGACCTGGTCCGCCATCACAGGCTTGTTCCGCCAGGCCTGGGACTCCATTTCCCTGACCGACTTCCTCAACCCGGCCGGCGTCTGGGAGCGGCTGAAGGGCATCTTCCTGGGGCCGATCAACCGGATCAAGAACTTTGTCGTCTCCGCCGCCCAAAAGGTGATGGAGTTCATCTTCGAGGGTGTCCTGGGCCGGCTGGGCGGGGGGCAAGTGCTGGCCCTGCTGCGCCAGGCCGGCGCGGCCTTCCAGACCATCTTCCGCGACCCAGTGCGTTTCCTGGGCAATCTGCTGACCGCTGTCCGCCAGGGCCTCACCAATTTCGTCGGCAACATCGCCCGGCACTTGCAGCAGGGCCTGATGTCCTGGCTGCTGGGGGCGCTGGCCCAGACCGGCCTGCAGCTGCCGCGCACCTTTGATCTGGCCAGCATCTTCTCGCTGGTCATGCAGGTGCTGGGCCTGACCTGGCAGGCCATCCGCAGCCGGGCGGTGCGGGTGCTGGGCGAACGCGTGGTGAGTGCGCTGGAGGGCGCTTTTGAGCTGTTCCAGGTCATCCGGCAGCGCGGGCTGATCGGCTTGTGGGAGGTCGTCCGGGAGCGGCTGAGCGAGTTGGGCAGCGTGGTCCTGAACGGGATCCGCGAGCTGGTCATCACGCAGGTGATCCAGGCCGGCATCCGCTGGGTCATCGGCCTGCTGGGCGGGCCGGCCGGCGCCGTCATCCAGGCCATCCAGGCCATCTACAACGTCATCACCTGGATCACCACCAACGCCAGCCGGCTGGCGGCCCTGGTGCAGGCTGTGGCCGGCTCCATCCAGGCCATCGCGGCCGGCGCGCTGGGGGCGGCCGCCCAGCGCGTGGAGGAGGCGTTGGCCCGGACTGTGCCGATGGTCATCAGCTTCCTGGCCAGCCTGCTGGGCCTGGGCGATCTTGGCGCGCGGGTGCGGCAGCTGATCCAGCGCATCCGCCAGCCGATCGAGCGCGCCATCGATTGGGTGATCGAGCGGGCGCGGGCGGCGGCGTCCCGACTGATGGGCCGCGGGACGCAGTCGGCCCGCGCTGGCGACCCGGAGGATTCCCCGGTAGTCACCGAGGGGCTGGAGGCCCTGCGAACGGAAGAACAGCAGCGGGCCGACGGTCAGGACGGCTTCTCACGCGGGGATGCCGAAGGTGTCGCCGCGGATGTCAAACGCCGCTATCCAGTCTTTCAGACTCTGCGCGTGGTGGATGGCGGCGCCACCTGGGATTATGCATACACCTTACAGTTCGCCCGTATCAAAGGCGGCCGGCAGAAGGATGGCACGCCAGGCAGCAATATCGAGCAGAATCGACAGTTCCGGGCGGCTATGCGGGAAATCGAGAGGCGCTTAGGACGTCAGTTGAGTCGGGATGAGCAGCGGCGGTTGCATGATGCTGTTACCGGGCAGGATTACGGGTATCATGAGATTGTCGACGAAGGCCTGGCGCTGTTTGCGGCCGAGTGACCCGCAAGTTGATAGGCCCCAGTCGTCCGCAGTGCCCCGGTGAGGGCCGATATGAACAAAGACCTTCAACAGATTGAGACCCTGATCGCGCCGCTTCTGCAACAGCCAGCCTGGGGGGTTCGCCTGGGCGTGGGTAGTTTTGTCACGGTGGAGTTTGGGGCGCCGGTAGTGCGTGAGGGCCGCCCCCATGGCGAATGGCACTTGTGGGTTTATTGTTGTGCCTGGCGGCTGGAGACACCCACGGCTGTCCTGGCGGGTTCGGAAGATGAGCGGCCGAAGCTCGAAGAAGCGGTCAAAAATCTGGAAGGCCGGACGCTCCTAAGCGTGGAGTTGATGGCTCCCTCCCTGCAGGCCACCCTGCTATTCGATACCGGCCTCCGGCTGCATCTCTTGCCCGTCACTTCCGAAGAATATGAGCACTGGCTGCTGTACCTGCCCGACGGCAATGTGCTGGTGATCGGTCCTGGCAGCAGTTGGGCTTGTGAACCGGCTTCTGGGCATGCACCGGCTGATGCCTAGCTGATGGCGGAACGCGCCTATGACCAGCTACGCAGAAACGCCCTATCCGCGCCTCGCCTACTGCCAGTGCCACCCCGACCCGCTGGCAACAATCGGGATATTGCTCAGCCTGGAGCCGGCCTCGGTGGCGGCCTGCCGTGTCCTGGAGATTGGCGGCGGCAGCAACCTGACCCCCAGGGCCGAGGGTCTGCCGGGGAGCCGCTTTTCCACCGGGCGCGGCCGAGACCCCGCTGAGACGCCGCCGGGCGCTGTGTAGGACGCTGCCGAGGCGGCTCGGCCGCATCCTAATGGCATCGTCACCAGGATTTTGGAAGTATGACGATGGTCCAGCGAGAGACACGCCTTCCCGGCCCAGCCCAGGCGGGCCAGCGCCGGCCGAGCCACAGTCAACTGAATCTGGACGAGGCGCCGACTGCCCCCGGCGCCGGCCGGATTCTGGGCCTGCAGCGCCTGGCCGGCAACCGGGCCGTGCGGCCCCTGTTGAAAGCGACCGTTCATCCGGCGCCAGGGCCGTTAATAATCCGCTGCCAGCCGGCGGCCGGGGACACGCCGGCCTGGCAGGCCTCCTACATCGACAAGACGTTCACGATCAAGGACGACGACGCCCGGGTTCGGAACGACGATCTGTCGGTACGGCAGTATCAGAAGGACGACGACATCCCGGCCGGCAAGAAGGAAGGGGACTCGGTGGTCATTCCCAAAGACACGGCTGTGCGCGTCACCGAGACCAAGCTGGACGGCAAGACGCTATACGTCCGGGCCGCCGATTACGGCTGGACGGCGGCCGCCAACCTGGAAGGCGGATTTATCAACGAAACCCTCGGCCGCTCCCAGGCGCAGTTCGACTCCACTGACCCGCGCCACAAGACGGTCGGCGATCCAAAAGCCAACCTGCGCAGCTACAAGGGCAAAACTTACCCGGAGACCAAGCCGCGGCAGGTTATTCCCAAGGGCACGGCCGTGCTGGTCGCGGATACTTCCACCGATGGGAAGTACGTGCGCGTGACGGCCCTGGACGGGAAGACCCTCGGCTGGACAGCCGCCAGCAATCTCGGCCCCGGCTCGGACGCCGGCCAGCCGGAAGCGAAAACCGTCACCGACAAGAGCGCCCGGCTGCGGATGGAGACAGCCCTGTATGCCGTGGAGAACAAGAAGATTCCCCAAGGCAGCTATGTCATTGTCAAGGAAGAATCTCAAGACACCAACCCACCCGGCCAGTATGTCAAAGTCGCTTCGGTGAAGAAGGACGCCGGCAAATACGTGGAAGACCAGCTCCTGGGATGGACGGCCGCGGCCAACCTGGTGGACAACTGGACGGCGGACATCAAAGGTGCCCACGCCATGTGGGAAGGCGGCAAGTTTTCGGGCCAGGCTGACCTGATCGACATCGTTGGAGAAGAGGGCCGGGTCTTCCAGGTCACCGCCGGGCAGTATGATCCCTTCGTCAGGCTGCGCGAAGCTGCGGCGGCTGATGGCCATGATCTGCAGATTGCCTCCGGCTTCCGCACGTACGCCAAGCAGCGGGAACTGTACACCGGCTGGCAGGAGGGCAAACCCGGCTACAACAAGGCCGCGCCGGCCGGCTACTCCGATCACCAGCACGGCCAGGCGGTCGATTTGAATACCGGCGGGTTCGACACTCCGGTGTACAACTGGTTGAAAGAGCATGCGCCGGCCCTGGGTTTCATCCGGACGGTCAGCGGCGAGGATTGGCACTGGGAATATCGTCCGGAGAAGGCCGCGGAACTGGACGCCGCCGGCAAGTTCAAGCTGCCCGGCGTCAGCCCGTAGCCGGGCCGCGCCCAAGACGGCATAGGGGGAAATTATTACACCATGACCAGCTACGAACAGACTCCCTACCCGCGCCTCTCTTACTTCCAATGCCACCCGGACCCGCTGGCCACCATCGGCCTCCTGCTCGGCCTGGAGCCGGCGCCGGTCACGGCCGGCCGCGTTCTGGAGATCGGCTGTGCCGGCGGCGGCAACCTGCTGCCCATGGCCGAAGCCCTGCCCGGCAGCCGCTTCGTCGGCTTTGACCTGTCCCCCCGCCAGATCGAAGCCGCGCGCCAAT
>JAEURL010000130.1 GCA_016789165.1 Anaerolineales bacterium
GAACAGGTCGGCGTAATCGATCAGCCACAGCGCGCGCGTCCCGCCCGGCGCCAGCGGCGCGCCCACGGCCGCCAGGTTGCGCAGGAACCACGGCAGCATGGGGACCAGATAACCCAGGCCGAGGAACACCAAGGGCGGCCAGGCCCGCGCCCAATCGGCCGAGGGCCGCGGGCCGGCGCCGCGCGCGATCTTCAAGAGGAGAAAGATCAACACGGCGAAAAGGACCAGGCCGCCGTCGGCGCGGGCCAGGTGGGCCAGGCCGGCGAGCAGGCCGGCGGCCAGGAGGCCCCGCCGTGCTCGGCGGGCAAGCTCGGCCCGGCCGGCCGCCTCGGCAAAGTCCCCCAAGACCAGGCCGGCGAGCGGCCCCAGGGCGCTGGCCCCGCAAAGCAGGGCGCCGGCCGCGGCCAGGCCGAACAGCGCAAAGGAATCGGTGGTCAGCCAGAACGGGAAATAGAAGACGCTGAACAAGGTCAGCAGGCCGGCCGCCCAAGCGTGCCGGCGCAGGCCCGTGGTCCGCCAGCTCACCCAGCCCGTCAGCACCGCCAAGCCAGCCGCGGCCGCGGCCAGCGGCGCCTGTGCCCAGTGGAAGAGGACGGCGTTGGGCAGCGCGCGGCCGGCCGCCCATTCCGCCGCGGCCAGGAAGGGCGCGGCCACGATCGAGGTCAGCGGCATCCAGTACAGGTGGCTGGGCGCCGGCAGGCTCCGCATCGGGGCGAGATAGTTCCACAGGTACGGCTCGGTGAAACCGCGGCCGCGGGCCAGCTGCACGGCGCCGCCGAAATAGTAGTGGGCGTCCATGTAGCCCGGCTGGGTCACCCACACAGCGGCGCCGGCCAGGAGCGCGGCGCTCAGGCCCCACAGCGCCGCCCACTCACGCCCGCGCATCGCGCCGCCCATAGAACGCCCGCCCGGCCAGCAACGCCGTCAGGCCGATGACGATCCAAAAGCCGTCCGAAATAGGCCGCTCCCAGAGCGGCACGCTGACCACGCCCAGCAGCAGCAGGCCCGCGCCCAGCCGCCAGCGCCGGCCGGCCGGCGCGCCCTCCCCGGTCAATGCCCAGAACAAGGTCCAGGCCAGCGGCGGGAAATCGTATTGCAGCGCATAGGGCGTGGCCCAGAACTGGGCGGCGGTGGCCACGGCCGCCACGGCGCCCGCCGACTCCCACCGCCAGGCCGCCCACCCCGCCGCGGCGAGGGCGGCGCCCGCTGCGGCCGCGTAGAGGGCCACCGCGGCCGGCCCGTCCAGGCCCAGCATCTTCAGCCAGTCCAACAGGGTGGTGTTGAGCCGCAGGCTGGTGACCGCCTCCGGCCCATCCAGCACCTCGGTGAGGCCGCGGCCGAAGCCGGGTGTGGTCAGGGCGGCCGGCCAGCCCGGCGCAGCCGCGCTGCCGACGAGCAGCAGGAGCCCGAGCGCCGCAGCAAAGCCCGCCCACACCCGCCAGCGCCGGCGCCGCGCCGCCCACAGCAGCAGGGCCGCCACCAACAGGCCGGTGGCCGTGGGTTTGGTAAGCAGCAGGGCCAGGCCGAGGCCGGCCCCTTCGTCGCGCCCGGCCCGCAGCGCCCACAACGCGGCGGCCAGCGCCGCGAAGAGCCACACGCCCAATTGTTCGAAGCGCCACGTGATCCAGGCGAACAGGAAGGTGGCCGCCCCGAAGAGCAGCCAGCGCGCGCCCCAAGCCCACAGGCCCCGCGCCCCGGCCGCGGCCGGCCAGCCCAGCAGCCGCGCCGCCAGCCCGAGGCCGGCCATCCACACGCCCGCGCTCACCGCCAGCCACACGGCCCGCGCCGTCTGAAACGGCAAGGCGGCCAGCGGCAGGATGAAGACGGCCAGCCAGGGCGGATAGTAATAAGGGTTGTTGCCCATGCGCCCGGTGACGGCCTGCAGGACCGACGCCACCTGGCGATAGTCATACGGATCGCCGCCGGCCAGCACCACGCGGGCGGCGGCGTAGTAGCCGCGAAAATCCTCGCCGTAGAAACGCCAGGCCGTGAAGGTCATGAAGGCCACGGCTGTCAGCCAGCCGGCCAGGGCCGCGAACGCGGCGCGCTGCGGCCAGGTCACGGCGCGTCCAGCCCCAGCCGGGCCAGCGCCTGGCGCGCCTCCATCAGCGCCGGCTCGCGGACCAGCAACTGCCGGTAAACCGCGGCGGCCCGGTCCGGCTGGCCGGCCGCTTCGTACAACGCCCCGAGCGGCAGCAATTGCCGGCCCAACGGCAGCGAGAACGCTCCGCGCGTCACTTGCGGCACCACGTCCAACGGCAGCCCGCGCCGCTGAAAGGCGAAGAAGGCGTGCGGGGTCCAGCCATATGTCCCCCACCCCAGTGAGCCGAAATCCGCCACAGCCGCATAGGCCGTCTCGTATCGGGCCACAGCCAGGTCGGTCTGGCCGGCGGCCTGCGCGATTGCGGCGGCGGTCAGCACGGCGTCCACTTGCTCGTTCAGGCGTGTGGTCGGCAGGGCCAGGGCGGTGCGGACCAGGGCCTCGGCGCCGGCCAGGTCGCCGCGCGCCCGCGCCACCTCAGCCAGGCCGGTGTAGGCCGGCACGCTCTGGTCATTGGCCGCCAGCGCGCTCAACAGATCGCGCTCGGCCTGATCCAGGTCGCCGGCCGCGATCTGCAGGCGGGCCTGGGCCGCCAGCCCGACCTCCGACGCGGCCGCCGCCAGCCACTCGGCGCGCACGGCCCGGCGCAGCGGCGTGGCCTCCCACCAGCCGGCCTCGGCCGCGAACGGGTTCAACTCCAGCGCGCGGCGCAGGCTGGCGCGCGCCTCGGCCGACGCGGGGTCGAGGGCCTCCAGATACAGGCCGAGGTTCAAGGGATAGTCCGCGGCGGCCGGCGCCAGGGCCGCCGCCTGCCGCAGTGCGGCGACCGCTTCCTCACGCCGGCCGGCCTGCCAGTAGAGGGCGGCCAGATTGGCCCGCGGGACCGCGTAAAGCGGCTCCAGGCGGGCGCCGGTCTCGAGGCGTTGGATGCCGGCCGCGAGAGCCTCCGGATCACCGTCGGCCGCCAGCCGGCCATAGGCGTAGCCGGCTTGCTCCCAATAGAAGGCCAAAGCGGGATCGGCGGCGGCGGCGGCGTCAAACTGCCGCGCGGCGCCGGCCCAATCCGCGCGCAATCCGGCCTCCACCGCCGATTCAAAGATGGCCCAGGCGCGCAGGGCATAGGCCGTGAAGAGGGCGGCCGCCAGGGCCGGCAGCGCCAGCCAGAGCGGGGCCAGGCCGCGCCGCGCCGGCGGCGCTTCGCCCTCGGCCAACGCCCCGGCCAGCAGGATCGCCAGCGGCACCGCCACCGCCAAGTAACGCGTGTGATCGTCGACCTGGGAGTGCACCAGAAAACCCGTCCAGCCGGCGGCGGCCGCCGCCCAGCGCGGGCCGGCCGCCGCGCCCACCGGAGGCCGCGCCCGCCACCAGGCCCGGCTGAGGGACCCCAGGGCGAAGAGGGCCGCGCCCAATCCCAGCAGGCCGGCCTCGGCCGCCAGGTTAAGTGGCACGCTGTGCGCGTGCAGGAAGACCCGCTGCGGGGGCACGGACTTGAAGCGCCTGACCTCGGAGGGATAGGTGCCGGGGCCGCGGCCCCAGAGCGGCGATTCGCGCAGGGCGTTGACGGCCGCCGGCCAGAATTCCTGGCGCGCCAGGAGGGCCGGCGCCTGGGTGGCGCTGCCCTGGAATTGCAGCACGCGCCAGGCCAGGCCGGCCAGCGCCGCGAGCAGGCCGAGGCCCAGGACCGCCAGCAGCCAGGGCCGGGCCCGCAGCCCGCCCCAGAGCCGGCCCAGCCGCGCCCGGGCGCGGGCGGAAACCGCGCCCGCCCACAGCGCCGCCAGCACGGCCAGGCCGACCGCCGTCCCCGCCAGGCCGCCGCGCGAAGCCGTGAAGACCAGCACCACCAGGGCCGCGCCCAGCCAGGCGATCAGCAGCCAGCGATTCAGCCGGCGCGGCGTGCTCAGTGCGCGGGCGGCCGCCGCCGGGGCGAGCACCACGACGCCGGCCGCCACCAGGTTGGCATCGCCCAGCGGCGCGTAAACGCGATACTCAAACGCCGGCACCAGCGCCTGGCCCAGCGTCAGGTCCAGCCAGCCCAGCCAGGCGCGGGCGATATCGAGCAGGGCCAGGCCCAGGACGATGCCGCCGGCGATCAACAGCGTCTTCTCCGCCAGCTCGGCCGGCCAGCCGGAGCGCAGCAGATCCAGCGCGCAGTAAAAGATCAACAGATAAACCACGGTCTGGGCCAGCAGCGGCAGGCCGCGCCGGGGGTCCTGAGAGAAGGCCACGGCCAGCGCCTGGGCGGCCAGGAACAGCAGCGCGGCCGCCTCCAGGCCGGCGCGCAGCACCTGCCGCTTCTGCCGCCAGCGCCACAGCAGCCAGCCGCCCAGGCCGGCGCCGCCCACCACCGCCGAGGCCAGCGCCACGCGGAAATTGAACAGGCTGTCGATGGTGCCGCCCACCAGCAGGACGTACGACCAGAGCAGGATCAGCGCGGCCTCGCGCGCCAGGTAACTCCACGGAGCGGTGGTCAGGGCTTTCATCAGCGGCGTCCAAAGACCACGGCGACCTCGTCGCGGTACAGCTCGTGCCAGTCGAGGTTCTCCCGCAGCCGGTCGGCCAGCAGCGAGTCAGCCTCGATCAAGACCAGGCGGATGCCGGCCCGGTCGAAGGCCGCCGCGTAGCCCGGCCGGCCCAGCGCCACGTCCAGGTACTCGCGCAGGAAGGCGTCGTCGTACAGGTCGGTGCGGCCATCCACGTAGACGGGATAGTCCGGGTAGAGCGCCCAGGTCAGGTAGGCGCCGAAGTTATAGCTGTTGAACAGCGGGCCGGGCGGATGGGTCTGTTGGATGAAGCGCGCCGCGGCCAGCGGCGTGAAGCGCGCCAGCTCGCGCTCGTTGACCTCGGCCGGCAGCACGGCCGCCACCTTCAGCGCGGCCCCGCCGGCCAGCACCAGCAGCAGCAGCCAGTTGAGCGCCGGAAAATCGGCCGCCGGCGGGGCCTCGCCCGCCGGGGGGCCGTCCGGGGCCGGGACCGGCCGGAGGCGCTGCCGCACGACCGCCACGAGCGCGTCCGCGTGACGGGTGAGCAACGGCGGCGCGACGACGGCCAGCAGCGGCATGTTGCGGCCGGCCAGGAAGCCCAGGTAGGCCAGCCCCAGCACCAGCACCACGTCGGTGGCGTCCGGCCGGCGCCCGGAAAAAGCCACGGCCACGAAGGTAGCCAGCAGCAGCCACAGGAACGGCTGGGTCTCCACGTTGTGGAAGTTGGGCGATTGCCACTCCTGGATGAAGTCGCGCAGCGCCCCGATGCCCACGGTCTTGAAGGGGTAGGTGAGCATCTCGGCGCCGGCCGGGTTGAGGGCCACGGCTAACACGCAGGCCGCCAGGATGGCGCTCAGCCACAGGAAGCTCTGGCGGTTCGGCAGGTCCGCCGCCGCCGTGGGCGTGAAGTCGATAAAGAGCGGCGCGCCCGGCGCCTCTTCCCGCGGCCGATACCGCCGCCAGGCCCCCAGTGCGGCCAGCACCTGGCCGGCCAGGGTCAACCCAATCAAGATGAAGCCGATGGCGAAGCCGCCGTGCACGTTGGCCCACACCGCCATCAGCGGCGGCAGCAGCCACAGCCGGTTGACGCGCCGCCAGCGGTATTGATACAGGATCAGGGCGAACGCCGCCGCCAGCACCAGCGAGACGATCTGCGGGCGGGCGGACCAATAGATGCCGGAGGCCGCCGCCGCCAACACCAGCGTGAAGGCGCGCAGCAGCGGATGGCCGGTGCAGGCCGGATAGACCAGGGCAAAGGTGAGCGTGACCAGGCCGGCCGTGACCAAGTTGAGGCCGCCGTAGCCGAAACGCTCAAACAGCACGTAGAGGGGCGCCTGAGCCAGCCAGCCCGGGATGCGCCAAGGGACGCCCTGCCGCGTGAAGGAGAACGGGTCGGTTTGCGGGATGGCGCCATGGGTCATGATCCATTGGCCGGTCCGCAAGTGCCACCAGGTGTCGGTATCGACCGAGACGCGCGCCGCCATGGCGAAGATCGCCAGGAAGGTCAGCGCCGTCACCAGCCGCGGCAAGGTCAGCCACCGAACCATACAGCCTCATTTCAGGCCGGGCCTGGCTGGCCCAGCCGTGCTTCGTTTGCCCAACTCTGTCCCGGCCGCCCGTCACGGACAGCAGGCCTGCCCCAGCCCCAGCTCCTCCGGCCGCACCGGCCGCGCCAGAGCATAGAATACCTGGAACTCGCCAATCCGGGCCTCGGTGAAGGCCACGCCCAGGGCTTGCAGGCCGGCCCGCAAGCGCGCCTCCAGCGCGAGGTGCCGCGTGAGGATGAACGCCGTCCGCGGAGCGGCCGCCACCGCCGCGCCGTAGGGAGGATAACGGTCATCGCGCGGGGTATAGCGCAAGTCCTCATGATAGGGGAGGCGCGGGGTATAGAGCAAGGCTTCGCCGCTCAGGAAGGCCAACGGATACGCCACCCAGTAATTGGTGTAGCCGCGCGTCTCGCCGCGCGCCTGCAGGAAATCGATCAGCTCCGGCAGGGCGCGCATGTCCACCTGCGCCACCGGGTCAAACTGCGTGGTCAGGCCCGGCGGAAAAGCGGCCGCCGCCTGAACCGTCCCCCACAAGTTGAAGGCCAGCACGCCGGCGCTCAAACCGAGGGCTAGCCGGGCGTGCCGGCCGCGCAGCTCGCCCAACCCATCGGCCACCAGCAGCGCCAGGACCATCACCAGCGGCAAAAAGTAGCGGCCGGAGGGGTCCGCGCCAAACGGCGTCAGGACGAAGGCCGCACACAGCAGCCCGCCCGTGCCCAGCACCAGGCTCAGGCCGGCCCGCACCGGGCCGCGCCGCCAGCCCGCCCACCCGGCCAGGCCGTAGGCCGCCAGCGCCAGCGGCGCCAGCGGCAGCGCCAGCCACTCCACGCTCCACGCCGGCCGCAGCCCGAACACCACGGTCGTCCCGAACAGGCCCAGACTCAGCAGGCGCAGACCAAGCACCGACCACCAGGGGCCGCCGGAAACGCCGGCGATGGCGGCCCCGCCCGTCTCCGCCAAGGTGGCCGCGCCGCTCAGGGTGGCCCACCACCACGGCCCGGCGCCCAACAGGGCGGCCGCCCCGGCGGCCAGGAAGCGCGCCGCCTGCGCCGCCCACGGCCGGCGGCGGCCGGCCCACAGCGCAGCGACCCAGGCCGGCAGGGCGTACACGGCCGTGAGGGGAAAGACCCACCAGCCGAAGCCGGTGAGCAGGCCCAGCGCGAGCCAGGCCCGCCAGTCCGCGCCGGCCGTCTGGATCAGGTGCAAACCCAGCCACCACAGCAGGTTGCCGATCAGCAGCGCCTCGCCGTAGCCGCCCAAAGAGGCGGTGGTGTACAGCGTCAGCACCACCGGCGGCACGGCCAGCCACAGCGCGGTCAGGCCGGCCCGCCAACGGTCGCCGAAAAGCTTGAGCGCCACGGCGTAGGCGCTGAGCAGGGTGCCGGCGTAGAGCGCCACCTGCACCACCCGCACCGCCAGAACGCCCTCCCCCAGCGTGCGGAAGGCGCCGGCCACCAGCCAGGCGTCCAGGCTGCCCAAGTAGGCCTGCCCGTAGAAGAAGATGGGCCGCTCTCCGGCCAGGATGTGGCGCGCCATCAGGGCCACCACCGCCTCGTCGCTGTTGAAGGGGACCACGCCGGCCGCCAGCAGGCCCGCGCGCAGCGCCAGCATGACCAGCAGGCCGGCCAGAACGGGGCCGGACCGGCGCCTCACGGCGCCGGCTCCGCGCGCCACGCCGCCCAGGCCGCCGCCGCCCAGACCAGGCCCAGATAAGCCGTCTGCCAGCTCTCGGGCCAGGCCGCGGCCGTGTTGGGCTGCGCCGTGACGTACGGGGCAAAGGCCAGCGCCAGCAGCCCCCAGCCGATCGGCGGCCGGCCGCGCACCAACGGCGCCACGCTCACGGCCAGCACGACGGCCAGGCTGGTGCTGTTGGCATAGGGTGAGAGCAGGAGGCCGGCGGCCGCCAACAGGCCGGCCAATTCCGGCGGGAAGCGCCGGCGCTCGCGGAACCACAGGCCGGCCGTCAC
>JAEURL010000208.1 GCA_016789165.1 Anaerolineales bacterium
AAACGGGAAGCGTCGTATCCGCTTCCCGTTTTGTTTGGAGGTCGCCATGACTGCTCTGACCACCCCCGTCCACCCCGCCTCCTCCAGCCGGCCCGCCCTGCTGCGCCGGCTGTGGGCCACTAACTGGCCGCTGACCCTGACGGCGCTCGCCGGCCTGGCCCTGCTGGCGGCCACGGCCGCCCTGGCCTTGGTCGATCCGCGCGTCATCGCTGGCGCGCCGGCCTGGGTCAAGCCCATGAAGTTCGCCATCTCCACCGCCGTCTACAGCCTGACGCTGGTCTGGATGCTCGGCTACGTCCAGGGCCGGCAGCGCCTGGTGGCGGCGGCCGGCACGGTCACGGCCTTGGGCTTTGTGATCGAGCTGGTCCTGATCGTGCTGCAGGTGGGGCGCGGCGTGCGCAGCCACTTCAACTTCAGCACGCCTCTGGACGGCGCCATCTTCAGCGTCATGGGCGCAACCATCGTCGTCGTCTGGCTGATGAACGCGCTGGCCGCCGGCCTGGTCCTGCGCCAGAAATTCGCGGACCCCGCCTTCGCCTGGTCACTGCGCCTGGGCCTGCTCGTGACGCTCTACGGCGCGGCCGTGGCTTTTTTGATGACCAGCCCCACGCCGGTCCAACTGCAGGCGCTGCAAGCCGGCACCGCGCCGGCCTTCATCGGCGCGCACAGCGTGGGCGTGCCGGATGGCGGCGCCGGCCTGCCCTTCCTGGGCTGGAGCACCACCGGCGGCGACCTGCGCATTGCGCACTTCGTGGGCCTGCACGCTCTGCAGATCGTGCCCCTGCTCGGCCTGCTCATCAACCGGAACTGGGCCGCCCTGGACGCGCGCCGGCGCACCGCCCTGGTGTGGACGGGCGGCCTGGGCTACCTGGGCCTGGCCATCCTGCTCACCTGGCAGGCGCTGCGCGCCCAGCCCTTGCTCGCCCCGGACGCGCTGACGCTGGGCGCGCTGGCGGCGCTGATCACGGTTGTGGCGGGCGCGGGCGCCCTCATCGTCAACGCCGGGCGGCGGGCGTAAAGTAAGGTATCGCGCGCCGGTTTTCGTCCTGGAGACCACCGCGGCCGCACGCGGGCCTCCGCCGGCGCCGGGTTCTCTGAGCGCTCTACAGGTCAACACCATGCCCTTTGAAACCGTCTTCTCTCTCGCCAACCTGGTCGCCTTGCCGTTCTGGGTGCTGATGATCGGCCTGCCCCACTGGCGCTGGACGCGCCGGCTGATGGAGGGCCTCGGGCCGGTGCTGGCCCTGGCCCTGATCTACGCTGGCCTGCTGGTCAGCCAGGTTGCGGCGCCGGACGGCGGGGACCTGGTGGCCGGCCTGGCCAACCCCAGCGCCGCCGGCATCGCGGCCCTGCTCGGGAGCCCGGCCGGCGCCACGATCGCCTGGGTGCACTTCCTGGCCTTCGACCTGTTCGTGGGGCGCTGGGCCTACCTGGACAGCCGCGAGCGCGGCCTCTCGGCCTGGCTGGCCTCGCCGGCCCTGGTCTTCGTCCTGATGGCCGGCCCCCTGGGCCTGCTGCTCTACCACCTGGCGCGGCAAATTGGACGGCGGCCGAGGCGCACCCCGCCGCCGGGCGCGGCCGTATGACCCCGCTATGACCTCCAGCACTAGAGGGGGTGACCAATCAGTCGCTATTCTGAAACCGTTCAGCTGGGAGGACCTTGGATGACCGCTATTCTGGAAGCCCAAAACCTGGTCAAGCATTACGGCGACGTCCGGGCCGTGACCGGCATCTCGTTTTCTATCGCCGCCGGCGAGATCTTCAGCCTGCTCGGCCCAAACGGGGCCGGCAAATCCACCACCATCGCCATGCTCTCGACGCTCTACGCGCCCACCAGCGGCGACGCCCTGATCGGCGGGCATTCGGTGACGCGCGCGCCGATGCAGGTGCGCGGCCTGATCGGCGTGGTGCCGCAGGACCTGGCGCTCTACGAAGACCTGACGGCGCGCGAAAACCTCACCTTCTGGGGGCAGATGTACGGGATGGCCGGCGGCGCGCTGAAGCGCCGCAGCGATGAAGTGCTGGCTCAAATCGGCCTGACCGACAAGGCCAACAAACCGGTCAAAACCTTCTCAGGCGGCATGAAGCGCCGTGTCAACATCGGCGTCGGCCTGCTGCACAAACCGCAGCTGCTCTTCATGGACGAGCCGACGGTGGGCATCGACCCGCAGAGCCGGCGCGCCATCCTGGACATGGTCAAGGACCTCAACCGCCAGGGCATGAGCGTGTTGTACACCACCCACTACATGGAAGAGGCGGCCGAGCTTTCCGACCGGGTCGGCATCATCGACCACGGCCAGCTGATCGCCTTGGGCACCCAGGCCGAGCTCACCCAGCAGGTGGGCGGCCATGACACCCTGCGCCTGCACGTTGGCGAGGACCAGAACGCCGAGCGCCTGGCCGAGGCCCTGCGCGGCCTGCCGGGCGTGATCCAGGCCTCGGCCACGGATCACGAGGTGGCCGTCATCGTGCCCGAGGCCGCCGACGCGCTGGCCCCGATCGTGGCCAAGGCCGGCGAGGCGGGCCTGAAGATCAAGTCGGTGGACATTGAGGAGCCCAACCTCGAGGCCGTCTTCCTGCACCTGACCGGCCGGGCGCTGCGCGACTGATGACCACCGCCGGCCGCCGACCACCCGTCGTCGGTCGTCAAGGCGAGATTGACCATGCGCAAAATCC
This sequence comes from Anaerolineales bacterium, assembly GCA_016789165.1. GTDB lineage: Bacteria > Chloroflexota > Anaerolineae > Anaerolineales > UBA6663 > SpSt-583. Next base: position 2,677 of record JAEURL010000208.1, read on the forward strand.
TCCTGATCGGTTTCAAAGACGTCACCCTGGCCTTCCGCGACCGGGCGGCCCTGATCCTGATGCTGGCCGCGCCCTTTGTGCTCACCCTCGGCCTGGGTATGGTCACCGGGCGCTTCTCCGGCAACAGCACCAGCGGCGTGAGCGATATCCCGGTGGTCGTCGTCAACCAGGACGCCGGTGATCTCGGCCAGGCCCTGGTGGACGTGCTCAACTCGGCCGACCTGGCCGACCTGCTGGCGCCGACGGCCGCCGGCGATTCGGCCGCCGCCCGGCAGGCCGTGGACGCCGACGAGGCCGCTATCGCCGTGATCATCCCGGCCGGCTTCACAGACAGCATCATCCCGCCTCAAGGCGCCGCCGCCGCGGACGCCGTCCAGATCGAACTGTACGTCAACCCCACCCGGCCCACCAGCGCCGGCGTGGTGCAGGCGGTGGTGGACGAATATCTGAGCCGCGTGGAAGTGGGCCGTGTGGCCGGCACCGTGGCCGTGACGCAGTTGGTGGCCAGCGGCCGGATTGCGCCGCAGGCGGCGGCAGCGGCCGGCCAGGAGCTGGGCCAGCGCCAGGCGGCCGAGGCCGCCGCGCCCATCCGTCTCCAGGCGAGCACGGCCGGCCAAGCGGCCCAGCGCTTCGACGTGTTGGCATACCTGGCCCCCGGCATGGCTCTGATGTTCCTGATGTACACGGTGGCCAACGGCGGGCGCAGCCTGCTCACCGAGCGCGCCCAGGGCACCCTGCCGCGCCTGCTCGTCTCGCCCACCGCCACCGCCCAGGTGCTGGCCGGCAAGGTCTTCGGCATCTTTCTGACCGGCGTGGCCCAGATGACGATCCTGATCGCGGGCAGCACCCTGCTCTTCAACCTGCAGTGGGGCGACCCGCTGGCCGTGGCTGCCCTGGTGGGCGCGGCCGTCGTCGGGGCCACCGGCTGGGGCTTGCTGATCACGGCCATAGCCAAGAGCCCGTCGCAGGTGTCCAGCCTGGGCTCGGCCATCATGCTCACCTTCGGCATCCTGGGCGGCAGCTTCATCAGCCTGAGCACCCTGCCGGCTTGGGTGCAGGCCATCAGCAAGATCACGCCCAACGCCTGGGGCCTGGAAGGCTTTACGGCCCTGGCCCTCGGCGGCGGCCTGCCCGAGGTCGCCCTGCCGATCGCGGCCCTGCTGGTGATGGGCGCCGTGCTCTTCGGCGCCGCCGTGCTGCTGTTCAACCGGCAGGGGCTGGTGCAGCGGTAGTCGTCTGGGCGGCCGGCCGGCCGCCCGCCTGTGAGAACTCGCCATGACCAAGATCTTCGCCCTCGCCTGGAAAGACACGCTTCTGCGCTTCGCCAGCCGCTCCGAGCTGCTGTTCTTCATCATCCTGCCGCTGGTCTTTACCTTCATCCTGGGCGGCGGCTTCAACCCCGGCCAGGCGGACAGCCGGGTGCGCGTCCTGGTGGTGGACGAGGCCGGCAGCGCGCTGGCCCGGGAGGTGCTGGACGCCCTGGCCGCCTCCACCGCCGTGCGCCCGGACGTGCAGCCGCGCGCCGCGGCCGAAGAGCAGTTTACGGACCGGCAGGCCGCGGCCCTGCTGATCATCCCGGCCGGCTTCGCGCAGGGCGGCGAACTGGAGCTGCGCCAGCAGCCCAACAACCTGAACGCTCAGGTGGCCGAGCGCGCCGTGCGGGCCGTGATCGGCCGGGTGGGCCAGGCCCTGACCGTGGCCGCCAGCAGCACGGCCGAGGCGGAAAGCCGGCAGCCTTTCGCCGCCGCCGCTGACCGGCAGGCCTACTTCGACGCGGCGCTGGCGCAGGCCGAGACCCTCTTCACCGAGGCGCCGGCGCGCGTGACCGTGACGCGCGCCACTACCCAGGACCCCGTGGACTACGATCCGGCCGCCAACGCCTCAGCCGGCCAGCTCATCACCTGGGTCTTCATCCCCCTGCTCGGGCTCTCCGGCCTGTTCGCCTTCGAGCGCCAGCAGGGCACCCTGCGCCGGCTGCTGGTGACGCCCACCCAGCGCGGCACGCTGCTGGCCGGCACCATCGCCGGCCAGGTGACCCTGGCCCTGGTCCAGATGACGCTGCTGGTGGTCTGCGGGGCCGTGTTCATGGGCCTGGGCTGGGCCCGCGCGCCGCTCGGCCTGGCGCTGCTGATGGTGGCCTTCGCGCTGGCGGCGGCGGCGCTGGGCACAGCGCTGGGCACCTTCGTCAAATCCGAGAACCAGGCCAGCGGCCTGAGCATGATGCTGGGCATGGCCATGGCCCTGCTGGGCGGCTGCTGGTACCCGATCGAACTCTTCCCGGAGGCGGTGCGCACCGCGGCCAAGCTCCTGCCGACCACCTGGGCCATGCAGGGCCTGCTGGACCTGGTGCTGCGCGGCCAGGACGTGCCGGGCGTGCTGCTGGAGGCCGGCGTGCTGGCCGGCTTCGCGGCCGTGTTCTTCGCCGTGGGCGTGGCGCGCTTCCGCTATGAGTAGCCCGGCCGCCGCGCCCCCGCCGATGCGTTACAATCCCGCCATGCCCCCCCGCCGGCACTTCAGCCTGATCGACCTCACCGGCGTCTTCACCGTCGCCGCCGTCGCCGTGATCAGCTTCATCTCGATCGACGATGTGGCGGCCCGCTGGACCAGCCTGACCTTGATGCTGGCGTTTGCGGGCCT
>JAEURL010000215.1 GCA_016789165.1 Anaerolineales bacterium
GTAGGCCTGTATTTCCTGCTCTGGCTGATCATGCCCAAGGGCTGAGCGGCGCGGCGGCCGGCCCAGGGGAGCCGGTCGCCCGCTTACAGCCCCAGCCAGGCCGTCACCTGGTTCCAGTTCAGCAGCACGAAGGCCGCCAGCGCCAGCCCGCCGATCACGGCGCAGCCGCAGGCGAAGAGGCGCGCGGTCAGCTTGAGAACCGTGCGCACCAGGAACCAGACCACGGCCAGGCCGACCAGCGTCAGGCCGAGGCTAACCCAATCCAGGTTGGCTAAATCAGACATCGCGGCGTCTCCTCCCGCGCGATTGTAGCACGCTGAATTCCGCCGGCCCCGGAGCGGTTATACTTGCCGCTCACGTCACACGCGTCGGCCGGCATGCGCCTTCTCAAATCCCCCGCTTTCCTCGCCGTCAACCTGGGCCACCTGGGCGTCGATCTGCTCAACGGCCAGACCGGCGTCCTGTTGGCCGCGCTCAGCCTGAGCCTGGGCTTGCGCAACGTCGAGCTCGGCCTGATCGCCACCGCCTATGCGCTGACCGGGGCGCTGGCGCAGCCGGTCTTCGGCTGGCTGGCGGACCGCAAGGGCGGGGGCTGGCTGGCGGCCGGCGGCGTGCTGTGGATGGCCGTCTTCTTCGCGCTGTACGCCGTGGCCCCCGCCCGCTGGGCGCTGGCCTGCCTGGTGGCGGCGGCCCTGGGCTCGGGGGCCTTCCACCCGCCCGGCACCGCCCGCGCCGCGCAGGCGGGCGGCCAGGCCGCCACCGCCGCCTCGATCTTCTTCCTGTTTGGCCAAATTGGGCTTTCGGCCGGGCCGGCCCTGGGCGGGCTGATCCTCGAGCACGGCGGGCGGGCCGGGGTGCTGGCCGTGGCCCTGGCGGTGGCGCCGATTGGCCTGTTCAGCGCCTGGGCCCTGCGCGGCCCGGCCGCCCACGCCGCGCGTTCCTCCGCCGCGCCGGCCCGGCCGGCGCCCGCGCCGCAGGTCGGCCTGTTTGTAATCATCCTGCTGATCTCGGGCCTGCGCATCTGGGCCCAGACCGTGGTCACGACCTTCGCGCCCAAGTTTTACCTGGAGCTGCAATGGCCGGCCAGCGACTCGGGCGCGATTGTGGCCGTCTACATGGCCGGCACGGCCCTGGGCGGCCTGGCCGGCAGCGCGCTGGCGGACCGCTGGAGCTACACCCGGACGGTGCTCATCACGCAGACGCTCAGCATCCTGCCCTTCTTGCTCTTCCCGCTGGCGCACGGGCCGGCAGCCTATGCCCTGGCCGCGGCGGCCGGCCTGTTCAACGGCGGGCCGCACAGCATCCTGGTGACGATGGCCCAGCGCACCCTGCCCGGCCGGGCCGGCTTCGCCTCCGGCCTGATCCTGGGCCTGACCTTCGCCCTGGCCGCGCTGGGGACCTCGCTGACGGGCTGGCTGGCCGATCAGTTTGGGCTGCTGGCGGTGCTCCAGGTGAACGCGGCCATCGCCCTGGCGGCGGCCCTGCTCAGCCTGCTGCTGTTCGGCCCGCGCCGCGCCGCCCAGCCGGCCGCCGCGGACTGAGCCGGCCGTCAGGGCAATTCGTAGATCACCTCTGGATAGCCGGCCGCCCCGGCCGTCCACAGCGGCGTCGGCCGGCCCCGCAGCGCCTGATCGAAGAAGGCGGCCAGGTAATCGTCCACGATGCGCATCACGCGCGTCCCCTCCAGCGGACCTTTCAGGCCCAGCGCCGGCGCCAGCGGTGAGAGCAGCGGCAGCAGCGTGAAATCGTAGTGGCGTGTGCCCTGGATGGTCACCGAGCGAAAGTCGCCGCGCAGGTGCGGCACGAGCTCGGCGAAGCGCGCGTCGTTGCGGGCTGAGGACCAGACCGCGCTCCACATGAACAGAAACGGCTGCGTGAGGCCGGCCTGCACATCGGCCGCCGGGACTGGCACCAGCCAGGCGTCCAGGCCCACGCCGGCCCGGCAGCGCGGGTCCCGGCTGCAGACCGCCACCACGGCCCCGCCGCCCGTCGAATGCCCGAAGAGCCCCACCCGGTCCAGATCCAGCCGGCCCGCGAAACGCGCGTCCAGATCGCCGGCGTTCAGGCGCTCAAGTTGATCCAGCACAAAGCCCAGATCAGCGGCATAGGTGTTCACCAGTTGCTCGCGAATGGGCTGGGCCTCCGCCTCGGGCAAATCGTCGCTGGGCAGGGCGTCCGGCCGGTTGGGGATGACGCGCCCATCGGCGAAGACCGTCAGCATGGCGCCGTAGGTGTGGTCCACGGTGACCACCACGTAGCCGCGGCTGGCGAGGGCCTCCACCTCGTCCAGGTTGATGGTGCGGAAGCCGTTCCAGCCGTGCGAGTAGACGAGGACGGGATAGCGCGGCTCGGCGGCTGAAAGCGGCGCGTCCGGGTACGCGTGGGTGCGGATGAGGCGGGTGTGGTCCAGGATGAATTCCGGCAGGTGCAGGTAACGGGCGATGGCCGGCCCGGCCACCTCCAGGCGCTCCATCCACGGGGCGGGCTGCGCGCCGGCGGCCGGCGGCTCGGCCGGATACCAGATCTGGACCATGAGCTCGCGCGGGTCGTCCGGCGCGGGCGTGTAGGCCTCCCGCCGGCCGGTGTCGATCCAGTGGAAGCTGAGGGTGCCCAGGTGGTACGGCCCGCCGGGGTCCGGCAGGCGCGGCACCGGGAAGGCCAGGGGCGGCGCGGCCGCGAGCAGGAGCGCCAAGAGCGCGGCCAGCCCGCCGGCCCACCGGCGCCACACGCGCGGCGGGGCCGGCCGGCCCCGCGCCGGCCAGAGCGCGGCCAGCCCGGTCAGGCCGGCCAGTGCGTAGGCCGGGAGCATCTGCCAGCGGTAACCTTCCAGCCCCCAGTGCGCGCCCAGCAGGGCCAGGGCCGCGGCCGGCCAGAACCGCAGCCAGCGGGCCGGCCAGCCCGCCCACCACGCGGCCAGGGCCGCGCCCAGCGCGCCCAACAGCGCGATCTCCAACGGTCGCATGCGGTCTCTCCTTGGATTGGCGGGGATGAGCCAGCCGGCGTCAGAAGAACAGGAAGGGCAGGTAGAGCAAGCCCATGACCGCCAGCGCCATCAGCCCCAGCCAGCCGATGTACCAGGGCCAGGGACCGAGCACATCGATCAGGCTGGGCGTATCCGGCTTGCGGGCCAGGAACATGTAATTGCTGCCCAGCCGGCGGTTGATGAGCATCACGATCACGGCGTAGGCGGCCAGTTCGGCGGTGACGCGGACGAGGGAGGCCGGCACGGGCCGGAACCCTTCCACCACGGTCAGATACAGCGGGGCCGTGACGAGCAGGCTGTGCGAGACCATGGTCGTCCAGAAGCGCACGTGCGGGAAACCGTAGCGGCCGGCCTCCGGCGTGAGCAGGGCCTGCGAGGCGCCGCCGATGCCCAGGAAGTAGCAGAACTCGTAGGCGGCGTAGTTGCGCGTCAGCAGCATGAAGGCCGAGAGGTAGACCATCACGCTGCACAGGTGGAAGGGCAGCAGGTTCTGGGCCGTCCACTGGCCGGTGGTCAGGTTCCACAGGTGCCAGACGGCCTCGTTGGCGAGCAGGACCACGGCGATAGCCACGCGGACCGCCAGGCGGGCGTTGTCGTCCAAGTGCGGCCCCAGCCAGGCCCAGCTCAGATTGAGGGCGGCGACGAGCCCGAGGACGGCCAGGTGCGAGGCATCAAACAGGGCGAAGGGCCGGCCGGTGTAGTCTTTAGCCCAATACTGCTTCAGGTTCATGCCCCCTCCTGGGCGCGCCGGCGCAGGCGCCACAGCACCCCGGCCGGGTAGCCCAGCATCTTGGCCAGGTCGCCGGTGAGGCGGATAAGCGGCAGATAGGCCAGCACGCGCAGCCGGCCGGCCCAGCTCAGCGCGGGCAGGCGCGGCCAGAGCCGGC
>JAEURL010000220.1 GCA_016789165.1 Anaerolineales bacterium
CTGGCCGCGGCCGGCCTGCTGGCGGCCCTATGGGCGGCGCTGGTGCGGTTGGGCTGGTCCCTCCCGGCGCTGCCGCTGCCTATCGCCGGCCAGCACGGCGCGCTGATGACCTCCGGCTTCCTGGGGACCCTGATCGGCGTCGAGCGGGCGGTGGCCCTGCGCTGGCGGCCGGCCTACCTGGCGCCGGCCCTGGCCGGCCTGGGCACCCTGGTGCTCAGCCTGGGCGGGCCGCTCGACCTGGGGCGCGGGCTGGCGGCCTTGGGCGCGCTGGGCCTGGTGGGCGTCTTCGTCCGCATCATCCGCGCGCACCCGGCCGCCCACACCGTGGTCATGGGGATCGGGGCCGGCTTATGGCTGATCGGCAACGGGCTCTGGTGGGGGCGCGCCTCGCTGACCGGCGTGGCCCCGTGGTGGATCGGTTTCCTGGTATTGACCATCGCCGGCGAGCGGCTGGAACTAGGCCGCATTCTCAAGCTCGGCCGGGCCGCGCGCTGGGCCTTCAACGTGGCTGTGGCCGTGACCTTAGCCGGCCTAGCGCTGACCCTGGTTGACCCGACCTGGGGCGCGCGCCTGTTCGGCTTGGGCCTGCTGCTGCTGGGCGCCTGGCTGTTGTGGAAGGACCTGGCCCGCCACACCATCCGCCGCGCCGGCCTGACGCGCTACATCGCCGCCAGCCTGCTGCCCGGCTACGCCTGGCTCGTGATCGGCGGGGCCTTGTGGGCGGGCCTGGCCGGCCGCTTCGACGATCACCTGCTGTGGGACGCGGCCCTGCACAGCCTGCTGCTGGGCTTCGTCTTCTCCATGATCTTCGGCCACGCCCCCATCATCCTGCCGGCCGTGCTCGGCCGGGATGTGGAGTACCGGCCCTGGCTGTATGGGCCGCTGGCCTTGCTGCACGCCGCGCTCCTCGCCCGGGTGGCCGGCGACCTGGCCGGCAGCGCCCTGGTTCGGCAATGGGCCGGCCTGGTCAACGTGCTGGCCGTGCTGGTCTTTTTGCCGTTGATGGCGGCCTGCACCCGGCCGCGCCGGAGCGCGCCATGAAGCCGCGCGTCTACCAGACCGGCGCCGTCGTCCGCTTTGACGAAACGCCGCTGACCAACGTGCCGCTCTTCGCGCAGGAGGAGTTTTCTGGCTGCCTGCTCGGCTTCCGGCCGGGCCAGGTCCTGCCGCGGCACACCCACGCCCACGAGCACGAGGTCTTCGACGTGCTGGCCGGCCAGGGCCTCATCTGGCTGGCCGGCGAGCCGGTGCGGGCCGGGCCGGGGGCCGTGGTCTTTGTGCCGGCCGGGGTGGAGCACGGCTTTGAAAACGACGGCGTTGATAACTGGGTGATCCGCGCCACGATTCACGCGCGGACCTACCTGCGCCGCGCCCTGTGGCGGGCGATCCTGAAACGCCTGGGCCGGGCGGCGCGCTAAGTCCCGGGGCCCTATGCCGCCGCTGACCCGCTGGTTTCTCAAGGCCGCTCTGGTCTACTTGGCGCTGGCGCTCCTGACCGGCGTGCTGCTGGCGCTGCGCGTCTGGCTGAGCCTGCCGGCCTGGGTGAGCGGCCTAGGCCCGGTCTACTTCCACCTGTTGATGGTCGGCTGGGTGACGCAGTTGATCTTCGGCGTCGCCCATTGGATGTTCCCCAAGGCCTCGGCCGCCCGTCCGCGCGGTGATGAGCGCCTGACCGGCTTTGTTTTCGCAGCCCTCAACCTGGGCTTGGCCCTGCGGGTGGCTGGCGAGCCGTGGGCGGCCGCCCAGCCCGGCGGCGCGGCCGGCTGGCTGCTGGCGCTCTCGGCTGGGCTTCAGCTGGCGGCCGGCTGGGTCTTCGTCTTCACCCTGTGGCCGCGCATCAAGATCAAGTGATTGGTCCGGGGAGGCGCCTATGACCGTGCCGCTGGAAATAACCCAATTGGAGCCGGAGCCGGCCGAGGAATGGCGCCGGGTGCTGCGCTTTGTGGGCTGGGGGCCGGCCGACCGACAGGCGGCGGCCCGCTCGGTGGAGGCCCTCTTCCGGCGCGGCCCGGAGCTGGTGGCCGCCACGTACGACTATCTGCTGCACGTGCCGGAGACGGCCGCCATCCTGGGCTGGGACGAGCAGGTCGACCCCGCCCACCTGGAGGAGCGCCGGCGCTTCTTCACCGTCTGGCTGGCCCGCACCTTGGGGCTGGACACCAGCACCGAGATGGCCGAGTACCTCTTCCGGGCCGGCCAGTGGCACGCCGGCCAGGGGCCGCGCCGCATCCACACCCCGCCCGAATACGTCACCGGCTCGATGGGCCTGGTGCAGGCCAGCTTCGCCCGGTACATGCTGGAGGCCGGCCTGCCCGCGGACTTGATCGCCGGCGCGGGCGCCGCCTGGAACAAACTGCTCGCCGCCCACCTCAACCAGATGCTCCTGGGCTACCGGATCGGGCGTGATTTGACGGCCGGCCCGCTGGTGGTGCGCTGCCGCGTCTTCGGCCGCCTGCGCCCGCTGGTCGGCGCGGCCGAGGCGCGCATCCACGCCGCCCCCGGCGCCCCAGTGGCCGAGGTGCTGCGCAAGTTCTTCAACTCCTTCCCGCAGACCCGGGCCGAGGCCCTGGACCGGGTGTGGCGCTCCGAGGAGGCGGCCGACTCGCTGTGGGTGAAGACGACCTCGGCCTACGTGGCCCGCTATGGCTGGCGGGTCCTGCACAATGGGCGGGACCTGGAATACTCCGGCAGCCTGGCGGACCCCGTCCAAGCCGGCGACGATGTGGCCATCTTCCCGCCGGGGCGGTGAGGCCGGATGCCGCGCCTGAGCGCCTGGCTGGTGCGGATCGCCCTGGCTTACCTGGCGGCCGGCTTTCTGCTGGGCGCGCTGCTGCTGCTCAACAAGGGCCTGCCGTTCTCGGGCGGGCTGTGGCGCTGGCTGCCCGTCCACATTGAATTCCTGCTTCTGGGCTGGACGGCGCAATTCGCCCTCGGGGTGGCCTACTGGATCCTGCCGCGTTTTCACTCCGAGCGGCGGCGCGAGGCCTGGGCGGCCCTGGCCGGCGGCCTGCTCAACGCCGGCCTCCTCCTGGTCTGCGCCGCCAGCCTGCTGGGGTGGGGGGGCGCCTGGCTGACGGCCGGCCGGCTCCTGGAGGCCGGCGCCGCCCTGGCCTTCGCCTGGCACGCCTGGCCGCGCGTCAAGCCGATGTCCGTATAAGCCGACCCGGCCCTGGACGTCGCTGGCCGCGCCCGAGTTCCGGGCCGGACGGCCGATTTTTTATCTCCGCCCCCTGACTTAATCAAATACTCGCCTCTCGGCCGATGCCGGCCGGGCCCGACGGTCCTAAGATGAGGCCGTAACCTGGGAGGCGAGCGATGTTCAAACGATTCTTTCTGACCCTTCTGTTTCTGGCGTTGCTGGGTGTTGCCGGCGGGGCTGGCGCGGTGCCGGCCCAGGCCCAGGCCGTGCCCATCGCCTATGTCAACACCCCGCTGCTCAACGTGCGCGCTGGGCCGGGGGCCAACCACGCCATCGCCACGCAGGTGGATTATGGCCAGGACCTGGTCCTACTGGGCCGCAACTTCGACAGCACCTGGGTCCAGGTGAGCGTGCCCAAGGCCGGCACCGGCTGGGTGAATGCCCGGTACCTTCTGACGACCGTGGGCCTGGCCGGCCTGCCGGTGGCCGACGGCTCGACGGGCCAGGCCAAGGCCTACAGCATCTCGGGCCTGAACCTGCGCGCTGGCCCCGGCTACGCCTTCGCTATCCTGACCACGGTGCCGCGCCACTCCGATCTGGTGGTGCTGGCCCAGAACCTGAGCGGCGGCTGGGCCCAGGTGCGCCGGCCGGACGGCCAGGAGGGCTGGGCCGATGCCCGCTACCTCAAGCTGAGCACGGCCCTCAATGGCCTGCCCGTGGCCGACCGCCAGTACCCGGCGCCGGGCGGGACCCCGGTGCCCACGCCGCTGCCGCCGGCCGGCTTCGCCTACTGGCGCGGCGAGTACTACGCCAACCGCGACCTGGCCGGCCAGCCGGCCCTGGTGCGCGATGATCCGGCGCTCGATTTCGCCTGGTGGGGCAACCCCGCCCTGCCGGGCCTGCCCGCCGATGATTTCTCCGTGCGCTGGACGCGCCAACTGCCCTTTGACGCCGGCACCTACCGCTTCCGCCTCACGGCCGACGACGGTGTGCGCCTGTGGGTGGGTGACCGCCTGCTGATCGACGATTGGCGCGAGGGCCAGAAGACGCGCACCGCCGACCTCAACCTGGCGGCCGGCCCGCAGGTGGTGCGCCTGGAGTACTTTGAGCGCGGCGGCGATGCCCTGGCCCGGCTGACCTGGGAGCGCGTCGACGCCTATCCGGACTGGCGCGCCGATTACTGGAACAACACCGCCTTGAGCGGCGCGCCGATCATCTCCCGCAACGACGGCGCCCTCGACTTCATCTGGGGTCAGGCCGCGCCGGACCCGCGCCTGCCGGCCGACAACTTCTCGGCGCGCTGGACGCGCAGTGTGAACGTGGAGGCCGGCACCTACCGCTTCAAGATCCTGGTGGACGACGGCGCGCGCCTGTGGGTGGATGACCGGCTGCTGATCGACGAGTGGCGCGGCGGCGCGGTGCGCGAAGCCGCGGCCGAGATCTCGCTGGCGGCCGGCGCGCACACCGTGAAGCTGGAATACTACGAGGCGACCCTGGATGCCCGCGTCCGGCTCACCTGGGAGCGGCTGGGCGCGCAGAGCTTCCCGGATTG
>JAEURL010000226.1 GCA_016789165.1 Anaerolineales bacterium
GGATGACCCGCTGCTCAGCCTGCAATGGCACCTCACCGACCCGGCCGGCGGCATCCGCGCCGCCGCCGCCTGGGCGGTCACGGCCGGGGTCACGGACGTGGTGGTGGCCGTCATCGACACCGGCCTCGTGCCGCACCCGGACCTGGCGGCCGACCGCGTGCTGCCGGGCTATGATTTCGTCAGCGACCTCTTCATGGCCAACGATGGCGATGCCCGCGACGCGGACCCGGCTGATCCCGGGGATTGGGTGACGGCCCAGGAGACTGTCACTCAGCCGGCCTGCTTTGGCTATCCGCCTATGAACAGTTCCTGGCACGGCACCCATGTGACCGGCGTGATCGCGGCCCAGGGCGGCAACGGCCAAGGGGTGGCCGGCGTGGCCTGGGGGGTGCGCGTCCTGCCGGTGCGCGCTTTGGGCAAGTGCGGGGGCGCGGACTCCGATATCGCCGACGCCATGTTGTGGGCGGCCGGCCTGGCCAGCGGGGACCCGAGCGTGCCGGACAACCCGACCCCGGCCCAGATCCTCAACCTCAGCCTGGGCGGCGGCGAGCAGTGCGCGGCCACGGTCTATCAGCCGGTGGTGGATCAACTGCGGGCGGCCGGCGTGCTGGTGATCGCGGCGGCCGGCAACGACGGCGGCCCGGTCTCGGCGCCGGCGAATTGCGAGGGCGTGCTGGCCGTGGCCGCCAACAACCGCGCCGGCGATCTCTCCAATTTCAGCAGCTACGGCCCGGAGGTGGCGCTGACCGCGCCGGGCGGCGAGAGCGGCCAGGATTACATCTACTCGTTATACAATTCCGGCGTCACCGGGCCGGCCGGCGCCACCTATGCGGGTTTCACGGGGACCAGCGCCGCCGCGCCCCAGGTCGCCGGCGCCGCCGCCCTGGTCAAATCGTTCAACCCGCAGCTGACGGGCCTCCAGTTGGCCGCGATCCTCACCACCACCACCCACCCGCTGGCCGAGGGCGGCCGCTGCCTGACCGATCCGGCGCTGGGCGGCCAGTGCGGCTGGGGGATCCTGGACGCCGGCGCGGCGGTGAACGCGGCGGCCGGCGTCGTCCAGGCGCTGTCGCCGGCGGTCGCGCCGCCCGGCAGCGGGGACCTGATCCTGACCGTGACCGGCCAGCATTTCCTGGCTGGCGCCCAGGTCCTCTGGGCCGGCAGCCCGCTGGCCACCAGTTTTGTAGACGCGGGCGTGCTGACGGCCACGGTGCCGGCGGCCCGCCTGGCCGCTCCGGGGGCGGCGGCGGTGGCCGTGCTCAACCCGGGCGCCGGCGCGGCCTCGTTCACGCCGGCCCAATTCATTATCGGTACCAGCTTCTACCTGCCCGCCATTCAGCGCGGATCGTAGCGGCAGTCATTTCTGGCGGTTGATCGGCTATGTCTTCCAATGCCAAGCACCTCACCCTGCCCGTCACCGGCATGACCTGCGCCAATTGCGCGGCCACCATCGAGCGCAACGTGCGCAAGCTGTCCGGGATTGAACTGGCCAACGTCAACCTGGCCAGCGAGAAACTGACGGTGGCGTTTGACCCGGCGCTGCTGGATGAGCACGCCATCATCGCCCGCGTGCAGAAGGCCGGCTACGGCGTGGCCACCGGCAAAGCCGATCTGCCGATCACGGGCCTGCGCGATACCTCGGACGCGCTGGCCCTGGAGAAGCTGCTCGCCAAACAGGCCGGCGTGCTGGCCGTGAGCGTGGCGTACGGCGTGGACCGTGCCCAGCTGGAATACATCCCTGGCCTGACCAGCCTGGCCGACCTGGCCGGCGTGATCCGCAAGACCGGCCATGACGTGGTGCAGGCGGCCGAAGACGAATCCGGCGAGGACGTGGAGGCCCGCGCGCGCGCGGCCGAGGTCCGCCGGCAGAGCCGCCTGCTGGCGCTCGGCCTGGCCTTTACGGCGCCGCTGATGGTCTACAGCATGTCGCGCGATTTCGGCCTGGTGCGGCTGGCGGGCGATATCTGGGCCATGGCCCTGGCCGCCACGGTGGTGCAATTCGTGGTCGGCTGGCAGTACTACGTGGGCGCCTTCAAGAGCCTGCGGGCCGGCGGCGCCAACATGGACGTGCTGATCGCCATGGGGTCCACGGTGGCCTATGGGTACAGCCTGGCGGTGGCGGCCGGCCTGGTGCCCGGCGTGGAGCACGTCTACTTTGAGACCAGCGCCGCCATCATCACCCTGATCATGCTCGGCAAGTTCCTGGAGGCCCGCGCCCGCGGCCGGACCTCGGAGGCCCTCACCAAGCTGGCCGGCCTGCGGGCGCGCACGGCCCGCGTGCTGCGGGAGGGCGTGGAGACCGAGGTGGAGATCGCCCGCGTGGACGTGGGCGACGTGCTGGTGGTGCGGCCGGGCGAGAAGGTGCCCGTGGACGGCGTCATCCTCGAGGGCCGGGCCACGCTGGACGAATCCATGCTCACCGGCGAATCGATGCCGGTGGCCAAAGGCCCGGGCGACGACGTGATCAGCGCCACCCTGAATAAGGACGGCCTGTTCAAGTTCGAGGCCACGCGGGTGGGCAAGCACACGGTGCTGGCCCAGATCATCCGGTTGGTGCAGGAGGCCCAGGGCAGCAAGGCCCCCATCCAGAAACTGGCCGATCAGGTCAGCGCCTACTTCGTGCCGGCCGTCATCGCCCTGGCCGCGCTCACCTTCCTGAGCTGGCTGGTCCTGGGCGGCGTGGACTGGACGCGGGCCATGATCAACGCCGTGGCGGTGCTGGTCATCGCCTGCCCGTGCGCGCTGGGCCTGGCCACGCCGACCGCCATCATGGTGGGCACCGGCAAGGGCGCCGAGCACGGCATCCTCTTCCGCAACAGCGAGGCCCTGGAGCGCCTGCAGCGCGTCACCACCGTGGTCTTCGACAAGACCGGCACCCTCACCCGCGGCGAGCCGGCGGTGACGGAGGTGCTGCCGTTTCCGGGGGCCGGCCTGGACGAGGCCGGGCTGCTGCGGCTGACGGCCAGCGCCGAGCGCGGCAGCGAGCACCCGCTCGGCCAGGCCCTCGTGCGGGCGGCCGAGGCGCGCGGCCTGGCGCTGGCCGAGCCGCACGCCTTCCAGGCGGTGGCCGGCTTCGGCATCCGCGCCAGCGTCGCGGGGCAGGCCGTGGTCGTCGGCAGCGCGCGTCTGCTGCGCAATGAGGGCCTGGACCTGGGGCCGGTTGAGCCGGATATGGAGCGGCTGCAGGCCGAGGGCAAAACCGCCATGCTGGCGGCGGTGGAGGGCCGGCTGGCCGGCGTGATCGCCGTGGCCGACACGCTCAAGCCCGACGCGGCCGAGGCCCTGGCCGAACTGCGCACCCTCGGGCTGGGCGTGGTCATGCTTACCGGCGACAACGCCCGCACCGCCGCGGCCATCGCCCGGCAGGCCGGCATTGAGCGCGTCATCGCCGAGGTCCTCCCCGGCGACAAGGCCGCGGTCATCCGCGAGCTGCAGGCGGCGCCGGCCGCCGGCCGGCCGCCCGTCATCGCCATGGTCGGGGATGGCCTGAACGACGCGCCGGCGCTGGCCCAGGCCGACGTCGGCCTGGCCATCGGCACCGGCACCGACGTGGCGATGGCCGCCGCCGGCGTCACCCTGATCGGCGGCGACCTGCGCGGCGTGGGCCGCGCCATCGCCCTCTCGCGCGGCACCCTGCGCACGATCGTACAGAACCTGTTCTGGGCCTTCCTCTACAACGTGGTCCTCATCCCGGTGGCGGCCTTCGGGCTGCTGGTGCCGGTCGTGGCCGCCGGCGCCATGGCCTTCAGCTCGATCTTCGTCGTCACCAACAGCCTGCGCCTGCGCGGCTTCAAGGTGCGGGCCGTCGAGCCGCCCCAATCGCGGACCCGCCAGGTGCTGGAGATGGTCCCGCATCTGCTGGCCCCGCTGGCGGCCTTGGCGGTGCTGATTGCGCTCTCCACCGGCTGGCTGCGCCTGCCGGGCACGGAGGCAGGCGGC